>JBKJOH010000232.1:0-4160 GCA_046593295.1 Polaromonas sp.
GTCAGGCCTTGAAAAGCCAGGCTCAAGCATTCAAGCTCGCGCGGGGTCAAGGGGCTACGCGCCTCGGCCAGCGCGCGCTTGAGAAGTGGCCAGATATTGAGCGCAGACCAGGCCAGCAATGCGGCTTCGCTGCGGTCATTCCACTGACGTGGACTAAACAAATAGCATTCAAATGCACGCCCTACCGTCAAGGGGAAAGCAATTCGCACCACGCTTTGGTAGCCATGCGCCAGCCACAGCCTGCGCCAGCGCCCCTGGTTTTCGAACGCTGACTTTGAAATATCCTGCCACGCCACCAGCGGCGCATCAGAGTTACGCCATGGCGCGCCAAAGTCGCGGCTCTCGGCCAGCGCCTCCGCGGCATGCAAAAGCAGGGGCGGGTGAATCGCCAGCACCAGGCGGTCTTCCTCGCCGCCAAAGGGGTCGGGGCCCAGCACCATCAGGGCCTCAACCGACGACTCGCGCAGCGCGCACAGCCAGTCGCCGATGATGCCATCCACGCTGACATTGTCAAAGTTAACAGGTAGCAGCATTAGCTCATCAGTAGAAGTACCGGGACAATACTGTCACATGTCAAATGCATTATTTATTGCCTTTCAATTGATGACGGAGAAACCTTCAGCGTGAAGTGGCTTCATCTTTTCAGCAGGCTTGCCAAGCATCCGTTACTTCGGCGAATCCGCGAGGAATTGCTGCTTGCGCCGCTGGAGCCTATTTTGCATCCGTCGCCGCGTCGCCTGTGGTGGCTTGGATTGTCTTTTTTCTCGGGCAACGCACTGTTTGCATGGATCTGGTCAATCTGGCTTCCACAGCCTTATGAAAACCTGTCGCTGAGGATTATGGCCAGCCTTCTGGGATACAGCTTGATGACCCATCGCGTCAGCCATGACCCGGGCAGCACCCTAGCGCAAGTGGTATTCGGATTGGTGTTCTGGCTGGAGTTACCCGTTCTCTTTAGCTGGATGTATCTGTGCAACAGTGGCAATACGGTCTGGCTTGCCTCCGTGGCCGCGATGGTTCTGATTTACTACCATGTAACTGACTGGCGACTGGCTACGCTGGGTACGATAACCGGTGGGCTGCTGGCATTGACCACTTTCTATTTAGTTGGGCCACCCGTACCTCTGATACCCGAAAACCAGCGGGCGATTCATGCAGTGGTGTTCGCTTTTGCGTGGTCAATTGCCCTCGTACTTAGCCTGTCATCGGCCAATCTCCGGCGTGAGCAGTTTGGAAGAACACTGGCCACCATTGGCATCATGGCGCATGAACTACGCACACCGCTGTCGACCGCTGCGCTGCTGGGCGACGCGATTCAGATGGAAGTGCAGCGCCAGCCGGACAACCCGCGTGGGCCGCACATAGACAAGCTCGCCTTGCGCCTGCATACGCTGGTACGCAACATGAACCACCAGATCGACACGCAAATTGCCAATGCCAAACTGCTGCAATTGCCGCGCCATATACAAAAGGTTTCAGCCACCCAAGTGGTCAATGATGTGGTTGCCAACTACCCCTATGCAGCCAGTCGGCAGCGTGACTGCGTGCGGGTGCTGGTCGTGAATGAATTCATTTTTGAGTCGTCCGCCACCCAGTTTTCGCAGGTATTGGACAACCTGATGAAAAATGCATTTCACTCGCTGATGGCCGCTGACTCCCGCTATCCGCATGGTGCGTTGCGCATTGAAGTACACGCGCTTCATGGGCGCGGCATGATTACCGTGGAGGACCAGGGCATGGGCATAGAGCCGACCTTGCTGCCACATATTTTCAAGCCGTTTTTTTCCAGCAACCGGGGCACCGGTCACGGGCTCGGTCTGGCTTTTTGCCAGCAAGTGGTGCAAAGTGCAGGTGGCAGGATTCACGCGAAATCGGAATTCGCCATTGGTGCCCTTTTCACGATTGCGCTGCCTATAGCCAAGCCCTTGCGTTAGCCTTTTACTTCAACCCGCCAATAACCAACATGCCTTTTCCACTTTACCGCCGCCCGGGAGGCGTTGTTTTTCTCGACGATGACCGGGACTACCTCGAATTGCTGGCTGAAGTGATGCCCGAGGACTGGTATGTGAGACTGTTCGTGCGCCCGGTGGCCTGCGTGGCGCAGTTGTTGCACGAGCCACCGAGGTGGGAGACCGATGCCTGGCAACAGCAGGAAATCGTCAGGCGCTGGCGCGAGGGCGCGGCCCTGATCCCGCAAATCCTGAAGTATTGGCGCGATGACGGCTCTGCCCGTTTCGCGCTCACGCAGGTCTGCGTGGTGGACTACTCCATGCCCGCCATGAGCGGCCTAGGGGTGCTGGGCGAACTGGCAGCCTGGTCTGGCTCGCGCGTTTTGCTGACGGGCCGGACTGATGAGCAACTGGCGGTGTCGGCATTTAACGCCGGGCTGATCGAGCAGTTCATTCCCAAGCAATCGCCAGATATACGGCTGCGCCTGACATCGGCTATCCAGAACCTGATTCGCCAGCCCGATGCACGGCATCAACAAATCTGGCGCGCCACACTGACGCGTGAGCAGCACGCACTGCTGGGCCAGTCCTCGGTCTCGGATGAGCTGGAAAACCTGGCGCTAAAACAAGGCTGGGTGGAGCATGTGGTCATAGGCGCACCTTTTGGCGTACTGGCTCTGGATCGCAAGGGCGAAGTGCTGTGGTTGCAACTCGAACCCACCGCCAATCTGCAGGAACTCGCCGAGATGGCCCGATCCGAGGGCTGGGATGCCGGCACCGTAGAAGGCATTGCGGCCGGTAACCAGCTCATTGACCTGGAGTTGCAACTGGCACTTGGCTCGGGCCTCAAACCCGAGCCGCGGCAGGCGTTCTCCATAGGTTCCGGCTCGGGGCATTTGCAGGCAGCCATTTTCAACGTCAGCAGCCCCCTCAAGCCCGACCTCATGGCCAGCCACGAGCGTTTTATTGCGGCGCTTGGCGAGCGGCAGTTACAGGACTGAAAGGGTTGCTCAGGCCTGTCCCGCACGCGCACGCCTGGCAATCGGCCAGTCCCAGGGTTTCACAATAGGTGCAATCTCTCGCGCTGCGGCCTCTACGTGATCCAGCTCCGAATCCATGAGACCCGAATTAAGCGTGAGCCGCATCATGGCCCGCTTGCTACTGGTTGCTGGCGCGCAGAACATCGCTGAAAAAACATTGCGCTCTTCCAGCCTGTCGCGCAGCAGCATGGTGTCGGACTCCGTGCCAACCTCCAACGCAATGATTTGCTGGCTGCCCTGGTGGACGGGGTAACCCATCTCGCTAAGGCTGCCACGCAGACGTTCAGTGTGTGCCTGCAACCGGGCTCTGGCATCATCGCTTTGGCGAATAACCTCCAGCGTAGCGGCTAAGCCAGCAATTTCGTGCGGCAAGAGACTGGAACTGAAAATATTGGGGAAACTTGCACTTAGAACGTAATAGCGCATATGCGCTGGTGCCGTAAAGAATCCGGCACGCCCTGCGAAAGCCTTGGCCAGACTAGCGGTAATAAAATGGACCCGGTCAGACAAGCCCAGCGCGGCACACAGGCCCGCGCCACCAGGCCCGTGCGTCCCCAACGAGTGGGATTCATCAACCAGGATCATGCAGCCGTATTGCTCAGTCACCTCTACCATTTCTACCAGCGGACAGAGGGCACCCGTCGTGCTGTAGACCGAGTCCACCACCACAATGCCGGGCCCGTTTTTGGCGATCATTCGCGCGAGGTGTGCAGGGTCGTTGTGCCGGAACCCAAAGGCTGGTGCTCGTGCCGCATGAACGCCCTCCCAGAGTGATGCATGGGCCAGCATGTCCAGATAGACCGGTGTTTGCGCATCGGCAATTGCTTGTAGTAATCCAACGTTCGCAGCGTAGCCCGACTGGCAGATAAAGCCGTCGTCCTTGCCCACCCAACTGACAAGCGCCTGCTCAAGCACGCGTGTGGGATGCTGGTTCAAGTGAAACACCCCCGACTGAACCACAAACTCCTGCGCCTTGCGCAGTGCGTCAATCTGGGCCTGAACAATCTGTGGGTGACCAGTCACGCTGAGGTAATCATTGCCATCAAGGCGGATGGCGTTTGAGCCGGGCACTTTGCCATGCAATACAAATTTACCGCCCCATTGCTGATCCCAGCGCGGCTTGAAGTCACGCGCAATGCGCTGGGTCAGCTGCGATCCGAGAGCTGGATTA
>JBKJOH010000350.1:0-4685 GCA_046593295.1 Polaromonas sp.
GATTCCATTTCCAGATCAATACGATATGTTGTTGCTTCGCCTTGCCGTGCTACAGCACTGTCTGCGGCTTCGCGCCTAATCTCCTATCGATCTGAAAATGGAATGAGCCAGCGCCAACCGGGGCAAAGGCGGGGGCGGCGAAGAAAGCATGATGGAAGCCTACAACAAAAAAGCCGACACCTCGCGCGGGTCGGCTTTTCGCGAGAATAAGGACGTATCAAGGTTTTTTTGCAGGCTCAATAGTCGCGGCGGGCGCCTTGCCGCTGGGTGGGCTGGCTGCCGTAGGCGTTGGTGAATGCGCACCAGCCGCTTCAAGCGGCTTTGCAGGGTCAGGAGGCGTGTACGCGAAAGCGCCTGGGTCCGCGCAGGCAGGCGCTGCTGCCGCAGGCTTGATTTCCTTGCCCGCAGCCTTGGCGGATTTTAAATAGCCGGCCGCTACCTTGTCTTGCGACTGGCACAACAGGTAGCCATCTACTTTGCCGGCCCACGCCGCTTTCGCGGCGGCCTCGGCGGCTTTGGCCTTGGCTTCGTCACTCAGCGGTGGGAGTTTGGCCAGCGCCATCGATGAGACGGCGACAGCGAAGCCGGCGAATAAAAGTTTTTTCATACGAAAGGTCCTGGTTATACCGGCACGGTCTGGGCGGGTGGGGGTGACGCGGGCTCGCTGCGCTGGGCAGGGATCTTCCCGGCCTTCACATCGTCATACCAGTAACCGTGGTGCTCTTTGGCCCAAGTCTCATCGACGTAGCCGGTCTTCATGCCCTGATAGGCACCTTGCATACCGATGGTGCCCAGGTAGATGTGCCCGATAAACATGGCCATCATCAGCACCGTCGCCACAGCGTGAACCATGTGCGCAATCTGCATGGTTGAACGTTCGTAGACAAGGCCTGGCAATAACTTGTCGAGCACGAAGCCTGACGACACCACCACCAGCCCGAGGAAAAACACACCACCCCAGAAGACGATTTTTTCACCCATATTGAAACGGTTTGAAGGCGGCTCTGTAGAGCCGAACAAACCGCCACCTTTGAGCAGCCAGTTCAAATCGCCCTTTTGCGGCCAGTTGTCGCGCAGGAAGGTGCCGAACACAATCACCAGCGACACGGCAAACAGCGGGCCGGCAAAATTGTGCATGGTTTTGAGCACATAGCTGAGCCAGCCAAACAGCGTGAGGCCCATCACCGGCAACAAAAAGAACTTGCCGAACGCCATGACGATGCCGGAGATGGCCAGTATGGAAAACGCAATGGCATTGGACCAGTGCGCCGAACGCTCAAAGAGTGTGAAGCGCTCGATCTTGCGGCCGGTTTCGGCGCCATGCAACTTGATGCTGCCCTTGCCAAAGTAGAACAGTGCAATCGCACCGGCCACGATCAGCAGGAGTGCGCCACCATAGGGAATAAGCCAGTTGTTGCGCACCTGACGCCAGGCTTCGCCCGCATTGGTCAGCGACGAGCCAGGGTATTGCACAAAGGGCTGAATCAGGTTGCCGGCTTCGGGCGCTTCGCTTTTGGGCAAGCTGCTGTAGCCAGTCACACCCGCACCGACCTGGCGCCACATAGGCGCGTTGTTGCCGGGCTGAACTTTGGCCCGCTCGGCATTGGTCTGATTGGCGTACTTTGGGTCGGCGCTGGCATCCGGCTTGACTTCAAAAATATTCTGGCTCTGGATACCAGGCGCAGTGGCCGGCGGCAGCGCTACCGCAGGCACCTGCGCACCTACCAGCCCCGCAAAACAAGTTGCTATTAAAACTATAGCTAGTTGCGCAAGTTTCATATGGCCTCCAGCGTTATTTGGAAACCGACAACTTGGTATATTCGTTCTGGCTGTTCTGCATGCGGGCTTTCAAGCCCTGCTCCCAGCTAGTTTTGTCGCCGGCCTTCCAGCCCGTGGCATTGTAGGGATTGCTGGTGCCCTGAAACGCCGGGGTGTCGCTTTTCACGCCGGCGGCGGTTTGAGGCTTGTCGCCGCAAGCGGCAAGCGCCAGGACAGCAGCCGTGAGCAGAGCAAGACGCATCATGATTTGCCTCCTACAGGCGGCTGGCCTGCCTGTTTGGAACCATAGGCCGTGCCCCAGCCCCAGACCTCGGCACCCTTGCCGCGCTGCACGACCCGGTTGCGGAAGATGTCGGCGACCACATCGCCGTCACCCGCCAGCAAGGCCTTGGTGGAGCACATCTCCGCACAAGCCGGCAATTTGCCTTCGGCAAGACGATTCCGACCGTATTTCTCGAACTCGGCCTGACTGCCGTTGTCCTCGGGGCCGCCAGCGCAAAAGGTGCACTTGTCCATCTTGCCGCGCACACCGAATGTGCCGCTTGAGGGAAACTGCGGCGCACCAAACGGGCAGGCGTAAGAGCAGTATCCGCAGCCGATGCAGATGTCCTTGTCGTGCAGCACCACACCTTCGTCGGTACGGTAAAAGCAGTTAACGGGGCATACGGCCATGCACGGTGCATCGCTGCAATGCATACAGGCTACCGATATGGATTTTTCGCCCGGAACACCGTCATTGAGTGTGACCACCCTGCGGCGGTTCACGCCCCACGGGACTTCGTTCTCGTTTTTGCAGGCGGTGACGCAGCCGTTGCATTCGATGCAGCGTTCTGCGTCACAGACAAATTTCATGCGTGCCATATTTGTTCCTACGCTTTCTCTACGTTGCAGACTGTCGTCTTGGTCTCTTGCATCATCGTCACGCTGTCATAACCGTAAGTGGTGGCAGTGTTGATGGCCTCACCGCGCACGATGGGCGCTGCGCCGTTCGGGTAGTAGGGCAGCATGTCAACACCCTGCCAGCGACCCGAGAAGTGGAAGGGCATGAACACCGTGTCAGGTCCGACACGCTCGGTCACCATGGCCTGCACGTTCAGGCGTGCACCGGTCGGTGTGCTGACCCAGGCGCGCTCACCGTTGCGAATGCCTTTTTCGGATGCAACCTTGGGGTTGATCTCGATAAACATCTCCTGCTGCAATTCGGCCAGCCAGGGGTTGGAGCGGGTTTCTTCGCCTCCACCCTCGTACTCGACCAGCCGCCCGGAAGTCATGACCAGGGGAAACTTCTCATGCACCTTGTCGGCGATGTTTTTCTGCTGCACGGTTTTGTACAGTGTCGGCAGACGCCAGAAGCTCTTCTTGTCGTCGTGCGTCGGGTATTTGGCCATCAGGTCGGGCCGATTGCCGTACAGCGGCTCACGGTGCTGCGGAATCGCGTCGGGGAAATTCCACACCACGGCGCGTGCCTTGGCATTGCCAAAAGGATGGCAGCCGTGATTTTTCATCGCGACACGGATGATGCCGCCGGACGAATCAGTCTTCCAGTTTTTGCCTTCGGCGGCAGTTTTTTCGGCGTCGGTCAACTCGTCCCACCAGCCCAGCTTTTTCACCAGCAGGTGGTCAAACTCTGGGTAGCCCGTGGTGATGTCGGCGCCCTTGGAGTGCGAGCCGTCTTCGGCCAGCAGGCTTTTGCCCTCACGCTCCACACCGAAGTTGGCGCGGAAGTTGCCGCCGCCGTCCATGACGTGTTTTGACGTGTCGTAGAGGTTGGGTGATCCAGGGTGCTTCATTTCCGGCGTGCCGTAGCAGGGCCATGGCAGGCCGAAATAATCGCCCGTGGTGTCGTAGCCGGTTTCCTTGTCCTTGCCACCTTTTGACTTGAGCGTTTTCACGTCAAACAGATGCATGTTGCGCATGTGCGCCTTCAGGCGCTCGGGGCTCTGGCCGGTGTAGCCAATGGTCCAGACCGACTTGTTGATCTCGCGCAGGATGTCTTCCGGCATGGGCTCGTCCATGCCTTTGACTTTTTGCATCTTGAAATTTTTCGACAGCTCTTTGGCAAAACCAAGCTTTTCGGCCAGCTGGTGCATGATCATGTGGTCGCTGCGGCTTTCCCACAGCGGTTCGATCACTTTTTCGCGCCACTGTATGGAACGGTTGGATGCCGTGACGGAGCCGCTGGTCTCGAACTGGTTGGACGCCGGCAGCAGGTACACCGCACGATTCGGATTCAGGTCTTCAGCCTTGCCCGGCATCGCTGCCATGGCGGCTGTTGCCGAGGGATAGGGGTCTACAACAACCAGCAGATCCAGCTTGTCCATGGCGCGCTTCATCTCCAGACCACGGGTTTGGGAGTTGGGTGCATGGCCCCAGAAAAACACGGCGCGCAGGTTGGAGTCCTGGTCGATGAATTCGTTTTTCTCCATCACGCCGTCAATCCAGCGCGACACGGTAATGCCGGGCTTGCCCATCATCGCCGGCGAGGCATATTTGGCCTTGATCCAGTCAAAGTCAACACCCCAGGTTTTGGCAAAGTGCTTCCATGACCCTTCGGCCAGGCCGTAGTAGCCGGGCAGCGAATCGGGGTTGGGGCCGACGTCAGTGGCGCCCTGCACGTTGTCGTGGCCGCGGAAAATATTGGTGCCACCGCCAGATACACCGACGTTGCCCAACGCGAGCTGCAATATGCAGGACGAGCGAACAATCGCATTGCCGGTAGTGTGCTGGGTCTGACCCATGCACCAGACGATGGTCGATGGCCGGTTCTTGGCCATCATTTCAGCGGCCTTGTAGACCGTTGCCTCTGGCACACCGCAGGCTTCCTCGACCTTGTCGGGTGTCCACTTAGTCATCACCTCTTCCTTGACCTTGTCCATGCCATAGACACGGTCGTTGATGTACTTGGT
>JBKJOH010000103.1:0-3898 GCA_046593295.1 Polaromonas sp.
ATCCGTGGCCAGGTGGCTGACGGCCGCCAAGTCTACTGGGTCTGCCCGTTGATTGAAGAGAGTGAATCCATCGACCTCGTCAACGCCACGCAAACGCAGTAGACTTGGCGGCCGTCAGCCACCTGGCCACGGATGCGTTCGACCACATCACCGCGCCGCACGTCATTGACAAGCTTGGTCACGATGGGCGTGCGGCCCGGCGGCAGCTCGTCGATCGTTGAAACATCAAGGTCGGCGTAGTAGCTCATGGCCAGCGTGCGGGGGATGGGTGTGGCGGTCATCATCAGCAGGTGCGGCTCTTGTCCCACGCCCGCGCCCGCACCATCAGTGGCCCCCGTCATCTTGCTTCGCAGTGCCAGCCGCTGCGCTACGCCGAAGCGGTGCTGCTCGTCAATGATGGCGAGGGCCAAGTTTTTAAACTGCACCTTGTCCTGAATCACGGCATGTGTGCCCACCACCAACAATGCCTCGCCACTGGCGATCATGGCGAGTGCTTCGCGCCGCTCTTTGGCTTTTTGGCTGCCGGTCAGCCAGGCGGTTTTAATACCCAGCGGCTCCAGCCAGGTGATGAGTTTTCGAAAGTGCTGCTCGGCCAAAATCTCTGTGGGGGCCATCAGCGCACATTGCCAGCCCGCGTCCATGCACCTGCTGGCCGCCAGCGCAGCAACAACTGTTTTGCCAGAGCCCACATCGCCTTGCAGCAGGCGGTGCATGGGAATGTTTTTTTGCAGGTCAGCATCAATCTCTAGGCCCACACGCTGCTGCGCGACCGTCAATCTAAACGGTAGCCGTTCAAGCAACTGCTCGTGCAGCGTGCATTGCGGGCCGGGCATGGCCTGTGGGCTAAGAGGCGGTGCGCGCATCGCCGCGCGCACGCGCCGGGCTTCCAGTTGCGACAGTTGCTGTGCCAGCAATTCTTCAGCTTTCAGGCGCTGCCAGGCGGGATGGCTGTGGTCTTCAAAGGTGGCCAACGCTACATCGGGCGTGGGGCGGTGCAAAAACTGTAGCGAATCACGCAGATTCCACATGGGGTGTGGCAGATTTTTACTTAAGAATTGCGTGGGAATCGTCTCGCTCAGATCAGCCCGAGCCACACCACCCAGTACCGCCTTGCGCAAGTAAGCCTGCGGCAAACCAGCCACAGTCGAGTAAATCGGTGTGAGTGCGCCGGGCAGCTCACCACCGACCAGTTTGAAGCTGGGGTGAATCATTTCACGGCTGATGAAACCACCGCGCAGCTCGCCGCGCACCCGCACCCGCGCGCCCACCTGAAGTGTTTTTTGGTGTGAGGGATAAAAGTTAATGAAGCGCAGTACACAGGTGTCTGTGCCGTCGTCAATCGTCACGCGCAACTGGCGCCTGGGCCTGAAAGTTATTTCGTTGTGCGTCACCTGCGCTTCGACCTGCACCATCTCGCCGTCGCGCGCGTCCTTGAGCATGACGATGCGGGTTTCGTCCTCATAACGCAGCGGCAGATGCAGGGCCAGATCGATGTCGCGGTCGAGCCCGAGCTTGTGCATGGCTTTTTCGGGGAAGCTCAAGGGCTTGACCGGCGGTTTTTCGGGCGTGGATGTCATGCGCTGATTTTGCCCGCTACGCCAGGCTTTCGAAATTTAGGCTTGTGAGTCAATACGCTCGTCACACCCGGTCACTGCCGGACCTTGACACTCGCCGCCACGGCCAGCGTCACCACCACATCACACACGGTCTTGCGGTCTACCAGCGACAGCGTCATGTAGCGCGCCAGCATCTCGCGGTCCTGCATGGTCAGCGCCGTCATATCCGTGCCTGAGTCCTGCGCCTTGAAGGTTGGTGCCAAGGTGCCATAGCGCAACTCGTCCGGGCTCACATGCAGCCAGTCGGCCAGCACGCGCAGCTTGTCTTGTGTGGGGATGGATTTGCCCAACAGCCAGTTGCGCGCCTTGTTGGGCATGATGCTCTTGCCCCAATAACGCAAGTTGAACTCATTGGCCACGAGTGAAGGTGACGGCCTGATGCCAACGCCTTTTAGAGCCAGCCGCAGCCGTTCGGCAAACGCCTGGGTTTCAATCAGCTGTGATGCTTTGGACATCCCCCACAAAATAGTGGGATGGTCATCATGTAAACGAATTAAAAGTTATGTTTTTGATGATTACTGGTTACATTCATTCACAAACTGTCAATGCCAATAAAAAACATTGGATGGCGATTGTTGAAAAACCTGTTTTGGATGGCAAACAGGGCATCAGTGAACACAAGACCATCGCAACACGGATTTCAAGAAAGTTTCATGAAAATTAGCCGACCTATCGCCGGGCTGTGCCTGGCTGCGCTTCTGAGTGCGTTTTTGTCTGGATGTAGTACTGCTGACATGCAGAAACTTAACAACGATTTAGCAGGCCTCAATAACGCCCTCGCGGGAAGAAACGCAACGACCGGTGCGACTGCAAGCTCAGGCGGCACCCTGGCCACCATGCCCGCTGCCGAGTCTGACAAAAAACAAGTTACTCAGCTTGTCTTTCCGACTGATCCGCGTATTCGATCGTCGATGGATGCCGCGATGCCGAACATCAAAAAAGTTCTCGGGATTCATCAGTGCATCCGGGAGAACCAGGCACTCAGTCAGTTGAATTTTTATGCTGTCCCCGGCGTGGATATGACGGAATACAGAGGCTACCGCGCTTTCCCAAACAGCAATGAGTGGATGAAGTACCACGATTTAAGCAAATGTGTCAGCATCACGACGCTGGATCAGTGGGGCATGCCTGCGTTGAACGCCCTTCGTTTCCGTGCGGTGTACTTTGCCGAAGACAGCGGAGAAACCACCAACTTTTCGTACCTTTTTAAAAAAGTAGATGACGGGTCGTGGAAACTTGCGTCACTTGTACAGGGCGATAGGAGTCATCGATGATCTTGGCACGTAACACGCGGGCATCAGAAGGCACTCCACCCGAGCCAGTCTGGACAACTTGAAGTCCACCATTCCATTTCACCCAGGTAAACCATGTTTCAAAAAATATTGCTAATCGCCGCAGTGGCGCTGGTGGCCGGGTGTTCTGACCCCAAGGCTGCCACTGAGAAAAATTTCAAGGTCGTCATTCAGAAAACACTGGATAAAGCGTACCCGAGGTGCTACATCACCGGGAATTTCCCGGCAGTCAGCGACAAGTTCATGTTGAGCAAGGAAAAGGAACTAAAAGCACTTGTCAGTGCAGGGCTGGCATCCGTGAAAGACGAACCGCATGAGGTAAAGGACTGGAGGGGAAAAACCAGTACCGACATTAAACCCACGTACAGCCTGACGGAAGAGGGAAAAAAGTTTTACAAGACCGATGCGCATAAAGCCATCATGGGCGGGACCGAAGGTGGTATTTGCTTTGGCAAAGGCACCGTGAAGGACATCAAAGAGTTCACCGAGCCCTCCAGCGCAGGCGGTGTCCAAATGACGCAAGTCAAATACACCTACGAGGTCAGCGATGTCCCGGCGTGGGCAAAATCAGCAGAGATTCTGACTGCTGTACCTCGCCTCAAGCAAGACGTTGAATCCGAAAAAATGTCCGTAGATGGCATGGATGTGATGGTGTTGACTAATAACGGTTGGCCATCGCGAGGTGGTGGCATGGGGTTTTAGTCGCTTGCTGACCCCTTCGCGCCTGATAACCGCCTTAGTCAGTTGCCGCCCTGCCTTGGTGATGCGTGGTGATGAGGGTCAGATTCCAATTAATCGGCATCTGACCAACTAACCCAAACCAGCCGCCACAGGCAGCGCCAGCGCCACTCCTGGTTAATTTATGGAAAATGAGGCTGTAGCCCCCGTACCATATTCTCAAACAGCTATTTAAACCTAAATCCGGCAGTTGCCCCGAGTCTGAATCGGTAAAAACCCAGCACTGACGCGCACTTGCGCAGATTTGGCACA
>JBKJOH010000076.1:0-5827 GCA_046593295.1 Polaromonas sp.
AAAACAAATATTTTTTTACAAATCGTGCCATTACACGTTTCTACGAAAAACGCGGCTAAGTGCTTGATTTCATTGGAGTAGAGGCGACTTTGAGGCCGGCAACTGTCGAACCCGGGCTTGCAGCGTCAAATGAAGACCGTTCGCGAGTCTTCCAATCTAAACGCGAAGACAAGGACGACTATTTTTTCTTGGGCGGCGAACAACTGATTTTTTACAAAACAAAGACAAAGGTTATCGACGGCCTTGTTTGCACTGCATCGCCTCTAACGAATCTTTGGGATGACTTGCTTTCCAATAATCTTCACAATGAAGGTGGCGTCGCATTTCCGAATGGGAAAAAGCCGGAGGCTTTGATTAAGCGATGCTTGGAGCTTTCGACTCTACCGGGAGACTTGGTGCTTGACTCCTTTGCGGGTTCGGGAACTACTGGTTCAGTAGCGCACAAAATGGGGCGACGTTGGATCATGATTGAGCTTGGCTCGCATTGTGATTCCCACGTTGTTCCAAGGCTGAAGGACGTTATCAACGGCCAAGATTTAAGTGGAATCTCGAAGTCTGTGCAGTGGCAAGGCGGCGGCGGCTTCCGTTACTTCTCGCTCGCGCCCAGCCTCTTGGAAAAAGACCACTGGGGCAATTGGGTGGTCAATAAAGCATACAACGGCGGGATGTTGGCAGCGGCAATTTGCAAGCTGGAAGGCTTTACCTATGCGCCGTCTGACACGCACTACTGGCACCATGGCCACAGCACCGAAGCAGACTTCATTTACGTAACGACGCAAACGCTGAATGCCGATCAGTTGCAAGCATTGAGCGATGACGTGGGTGATGACAAAAGCCTGCTGGTATGTTGCAGTGCGTTCAAGGGCGATGCCAACCGCTACCGCAATCTCACACTCAAGAAGATTCCCAAGATGGTGCTCTCCAAGTGCGAGTGGGGGCATGACGATTACAGCCTGAATGTGGCGAATTTGCCGATGGCGCAGCCTTCTTTAACGCCAACCCATTCGACAGGCTCAGGACGAACGGGAAATAGTGGGAAAGGGGCAAAACCCGGTGACGTGAATCAAGGTGGCTTGTTTGATGGGGGCGCGCCATGACCATCAAACAAAAAACTTCTTCGAACAGCACGCCGCAGATTTTTGACCGCGTAAGTGAGATTCTGGAATCGGCGCGCGCCAATGTGGCGCGCACAGTCAACACCACACAGGTGGTGGCCAATTGGCTGATTGGGCGAGAGATCGTTGAAGAGGAGCAGGCAGGCAGGCGGCGTGCGGGTTACGGTGCGAGGCTGTTGGCCGAGTTGTCGGCGCGGTTGGCGCAGGGCTATGGCCGTGGTTATTCGGTGGACAACCTGGAGGCGTTTCGGCAGTTTTACATCGATTATCCGAGCTTGATTTCCGAGACGGCGAGTCGGAAATTGATGCCATCTGCAATTTCCGAGACTGCGTCTCGGAAAATTGAACCTGCCAATGTTGAACTTGCGATGGTCGCGCACGATGACTTGAACGCATCGTGGCAACCGGGCACATTGAACCCCGGGCTTTCGTGGAGTCACTATCGCAGCTTGCTTCGCGTGAGTCGGCCCGCTGCAAGGGCTTTTTACGAAGTTGAGGCGGTCAAGCAGGCGTGGACGGTGCGCGAGCTGTCACGCCAGGTGAGCAGTCTGTTGTTTGATCGGCTGGCTAAAAGCCGCGACAAAACTGGTTTGATGCGCCTGGCGGCGCATGGGCAGGAAGTGTTGCGGTCCAGCGATGTGCTGAAAGACCCGGTGGTACTGGAGTTTCTTGGACTGCCGGAGTCGCCCAAGTTGGTGGAGTCAAAGCTGGAGCAGGCTCTGATCGACAATCTGCAAACGTTTTTGATGGAGCTCGGCAAGGGCTTTGCCTTTGTGTCGCGGCAGGAACGTATTACCCTTGATGGCGATCACTTCTACATTGATCTGGTTTTTTATCACACGGTGTTGAAGTGCTTTGTGCTGATTGATTTGAAAGTGGGCAAGCTAAGCCATGCCGATTTGGGTCAGATTCAGTTCTATGTCAATTACTACGACCGCGAGCGGCGCACCGAGGGTGATAACCCGACCTTGGGTTTGATTTTGTGCCCGGACAAAAACGATGCGGTGGTGCGCTACACGCTTGGCGAGCAGCAGAAGAAAAATATTTTCACCAGCCGCTATCAACTGTATTTGCCCACTGTTGAAGAGTTGGAAAACGAGCTTCGGCGTGAGCTGCGCCAGCTCACGCCGATTAAAACCACGCCTGCAAGAAAGCGTAAGCCAACGGCTAAAAAATCATGAGTCACGAAAAAACGTTTCGCGCCATTGCTGGCCGCCTGAGCTTGCGTCAGCCGCAGACTGAAAGCCTTGAGATTTTGCATAAGGCGCTTGAAGTCGTGCCCGCCTTGCGTGACTCGCACGCTCGTTCGGCAGATGAACTCAAGGCGATGCAGGCGGCGCTGACTAGCCAGTTCCCGACGCTGACAGACTTTGAGCGTGAGTTTCCATCCATGTGTTTTGCGCTGGCAACGGGCGTGGGCAAAACGCGCTTGATGGGCGCGTTCATCAGCTACCTTTATGCAGCCTACGGATACCGGCACTTCTTTGTGCTCGCCCCCAATCTGACCATCTACGACAAGCTGATTCGGGACTTCACGCCCAATACCCCGAAGTACGTTTTTAACGGCATCGCTGACTTTGCGATCAATGCGCCTGAAGTAGTCACTGGTGACAACTACGAACAACGTGGCACCAAGACCCTGTTTGATGGTATTGAAGTAAACATCTTCAACATTTCCAAGATCAATTCCGAAGTGCGCGGCGGTAAATCGCCAAAAATCAAAAGATTGTCCGAGTACCTGGGACAAAGCTACTTTGATTACCTTGCTGGCTTGTCAGACTTGGTGCTCATCATGGATGAGTCGCATCGCTACCGGGCAGGCGCGGGAGTGAGGGCGCTGAACGAACTCAAGCCGCTGTTAGGTCTTGAAGTAACGGCCACGCCATTTACTGAAGGTGCGAGCGGGAAAACCGTGCCCTTCAAAAACGTGGTGATGGACTACCCGTTGGCGCGTGCCATTGAAGACGGCTTTGTCAAAGAACCTGCCGTAGTCACCCAGCAAAACTTCAACCCCGCCGACCATAGTGCCGAACAGATTGAGGTCATCAAGCTCAAAGACGGCGTGCGGGTGCATGAAGAAACCAAGGTTCATTTGCTGACCTATGCCGCACAAACGGGCTTGAAGCCCGTTAAGCCGTTCATGCTTATCATTGCCCGCGATACGACGCACGCGGCGCAATTGCTGGCACAAATCGAGAGCGATAGCTTCTTTGGCGGCAACTACAAGGGCAAAGTGATTCAGGTCGATTCAAGCCGCACCGGCGCGGAAGAAGAGGAAATGATTCGCCGCCTGTTGGCCGTGGAAAGTTACGACGAACCCACCGAGATTGTGATTCACGTCAACATGCTGAAAGAAGGCTGGGACGTAACCAATCTGTACACCATCGTGCCACTGCGTGCCGCCAATGCCCGCACGCTGATTGAGCAGTCCATCGGGCGCGGCTTGCGTTTGCCTTATGGCCGTAAAACAGGTGTTGAAGTGGTTGACCGCTTGAACATCATTGCGCACGACAAGTTTCAAGAGGTCATCGCCGAAGCCAACAGGGGTGATTCGCCCATCCGCTTGAAGCAACTCAAGCTTGACCCTACTGATTCCGAAGGCAACCGACTCACCAGCTACTCTGTGCCGTCAACTATTGATCTGGTACTGGGCGTGGCACAGGCTCAGGGCACCGGAGCGAATGGCCGTGTCTCCAACACCCCAACGGCGACAGCAACGCCGCAAACTTCGCCAGTCTTTCACACAAGTGAGGACCGGCAAATTGCGTTGGCAGCAATGGAAGTGATTGCTGAGGTGGGGCGCTACCGTGACGGCACATCCATCGCGCCCAACAGTGCAGCCCTATCTACCCCTGCTGTTCAGCAGCGCATTGCTGAATTGGTACAGCAGCGATTGGTTCCCATGCAAGGGGGCACGCAGGGTGAATTGCTGGAATCAAAGTTCAACGATGCGGCGGCAGTCGCTGCGGTGGTCAAACAGACGGTTGATGTTTTCGTGGAGCACACGATTGATATTCCCCGCATTTCAGTCGTACCCGTTGGCCCCGTGAAAAGCGGATACGAACCGTTTCAGATCGACATTTCGCGCCTGAAATATCAGCCGCTGGCCAACACGCTGGAGTCCCACGGGCTGCAATCCAACAGAGTGCTGACCTATGGCGAAGCGGCTGTTGTTGAGGAATCCCGCTTTGCCGATTACATCGTGCGAGAACTGATTAACTTCGACGACGTTTCCTACGATGATCATGCTGATTTCATCTACCAGTTGGCCGATCAGGCAGTCACTCATTTTCAAGGCTATCTGACCGACGACGATGCCTTGCACAACGTGCTGGCAAACTATGCCAAGCCTATTGCCGAAATCATTCATACGCAAATGGCAAAACACTACGTACAGGAATCCGCTGGCTCCGATGTAGTGGTAAGCCAGGGCTTCGTGGCGCTTAAACCCTGTGCGTTCACCGCCAAAGACGACGTGAAGCCGTTGACATGGGCACCGGATGACAAGCGAACCATTGCCCAATACCTGTATGGCGGTTTTGCGCGTTGTGCCTACCCCTACCAAAAGTTTCACTCTGACACCGAACGCATTCTGGCAACCGTCCTTGAGCGGCAGGCAAAGCGCTGGTTCCGCCCCGCGTCTGGTCAGTTCAATATCTACTACCGAACAGGCGCGAATCAGCCGGAATACATTCCCGATTTCGTGGCGGCAATGGATGACGTGATCCTGATGATCGAAACCAAAAAAGCGCAGGAAGTCACCGCCAGTCAAGAGTCTCAGGTTCACGAAACCGATGTGAAGGCAAAGGCAGATCAGGCGGCGATATGGTGCAAGAACGCAAGCGACTATTCAAAGAAGGTCGGCGGCAAGCCTTGGCGTTATTTACTGATTCCGCATGACGCGGTTGCGGCAAACGTGACGCTGGACAATTTGATCACCCGGTTCGGTGTTTAGCTGAGCCTATTGTGGCTAATTCGCAGGGGCTTCGAAAACAGGGATTTTGCCTTACGTGAGCGGTCGTGACTGAGACCGCTCCTCGCCCCCACCTTTACGCCTGTTTCTACGCATCAGCAAGTAGGCCGCCGGAATCACAAACATCGACAGAAGCGGGGCGGTGATCATGCCGCCTACCATCGGTGCGGCAATGCGTTGCATCACTTCCGAGCCGGTGCCGGTGCCCCACATGATGGGCAGCAGGCCGCCCAAAATCACGGCCACCGTCATTGCCTTGGGTCGGACCCGTTGAACAGCTCCTTCGCGAATCGCTTCGATCAAGTCGCTGGTCGAGGTCTTGCCGGCCTCAATGCGCTTGTCCCAGGCCTGCTTGAGGTAGAGCAGCATGATGACACCAAACTCGGCCGAAACGCCCGCCAGCGCAATAAAGCCGACCGCGCCGGCCACCGACAGGTTGTAGCTCAACAAGTACAACAACCAGATGCCGCCTATCAGCGCAAAAGGCAGGGTTGCCATGATCAGGAAGGCATCGTCAAAGCGCTTGAAGGTCAGGTACAGCAGCACAAAAATAATCAGCAAGGTAAACGGCACAACAATCTTGAGCTTGGCCGTCGCTCGTTCCAAAAACTCAAACTGCCCAGACCAGGAGATCGAATACCCCGGCGGCAGCTTGACCTGCGCCGCTACCGCCGCCTGCATGTCTTTCACGGCAGAACGCAGATCGCGGCCGCGAATATCCACATAGACCCAGCCCGAC
>JBKJOH010000096.1:0-7783 GCA_046593295.1 Polaromonas sp.
CTAGTTTGTACTCGGCGGTATTGGTACAGCGACGTTTGGTGCCATCTTGCTGTATGCGCTGCTGAATCGCCGCAACTACACGGCTTGCAAGGGTTTGGCTTTCTCGCGAGCCAAGGCCACTTTGGTGGCCGCGAGCTCGCTTTCCAAATTCACACGCGCATCTATTTCTTGCGCCAGCACTTCGTTGACCTGCGCCAGGTCTTGAGCGGCGTCGCTGATTTTGACTTCAAGTTCATCGGTTTTTTGCAACGCCAGAGCTACCTCGCCAATTTGCACGTTGTCCGGGACTTCCTGCTTTAAAACCGCATTGATCACCACCAGTTCAGCAGCCGATTGCTCTACGCAGTCAAGCGCGGTTTCGTTTTGCTCAAGCGCGCGAGCCAGAGGGGTTGGCAGAGGGGTCGGCATTTGATTTACGCTGGAATGGGGGGATGTTTCAAACATAATCCTTATTTTAATTGAATTGAACCGCTCGTGTCCTGCTACACCGCCGACTCCCAAGTCCAGCAGGCTGCTAGGGCCTGGTCTTGCGCGCAGCACTTGCAGGTGCGGCAGGTGATGCACCAAACAGTTTGCCGATCGCTGCGCCCACGCGTGCGCCTATGGCCGTTCCGATCACGGGCAGCACGGCCGTGCCCACCACGGCGCCTGCCACCGCCCCATTTGGCACACTGACCACCACCTTGTCGGTTGGCCCCGTGATGATCAGCGGTACGCCAACGATGCCGTCGACCAGATCAACCGCAAACTCGGCTTCAATTCGGCGGTTGGCCAGCGTTGCATCGCCCGACGCGCTGAGCGCGCCCGAGCGTGCCTTGATGCCCTTGAAACTCACAACAATGCCTTGCGGCGTATTTTGCGTGCTCATCACGCCGGTGATGCTGTCAAGCGCGGTTTGCCCGGTGTGGTCCTTGCCAGCGCTGCGCACCGCCTTGCCCATGTCAAAACGCAGCATGGTGGCAGGCGCCATGGCGAAAGTGGTCCGGGTCTGTAGTGACCGCACGAAGTCTGCAAAGCTGGCACCACTGGCGCTAAGCGTCGTGTCGCCCGTTGCCTTGCCAGCCAGCACAGGTCGACGGTTAAAAGCCGCCAACGCGCTGGCCACCTCCACCGCCTGTGGTTTGAACTTGCCGTCAAGACGCATTTGGCCATCGGGCGTCGTCTTCAATTGCAAGTCCCCATTTGCCGTGCCGCCACCGAGCTGGATGTTGACGCGCCATTGGTCTTGCAGCCCCACGCGCGCCAAGTGGGCCTCGGTAAGTGGTTGGTAGTCGGGCCGACGCAGCTGCGCAGTGCGTGGTCGCCAGCGTTCGTCAAACTCCACCTCGCCGTCGTACACAACAGGAATGCCGCGCCGCGTTATCCAGGTAACGTCGCGAAAGACAAAACGCTCCAACGGGATGGTCGCCAGCGCCAGACCGCCGGGCAAGCTTTCACCGTCGGACTCGCGCCCCAGTTTGCGCAGCGACAACTGCGGCACAACTGCGCCTTCAAGCTCTGCCAAATCAAATGAAAGGGTCCGCTGCACAAGCGCCGACCACTTGGGGTACAGGGTAAGTTTTTTAAACGTAACAGGCGGTGTTTGTTCAGTTGCCACATCCCCCAGCATGATGGCTGGCAGTGGCAGCAGCTGCCATCGCACCGCCGCCACACTGACCTTGACGCCGAGTGCAGACTCGAGTTCCAGTTCCACGTCCCTGGCCAACTGCTCTTCGTCGGGCAACCAAAGCCACGCAACAGTAACTGCGGTGGTGAGAGCCACCGCCAGCAAAACACCAAAACCAACCAGCCAGCGGCGTACGCGAGTCACTGGAAATTTTGTTTGCTAAGCATCCAACCTAGAGTCGCTGAATCGCCAAGGCAATACAGCCGGGAAAATGGTTGTTTCACTGTAGGCGGTCAGCTTGATGCACGGATGGTTTTGAAACCCCGTTGAAGCAACCAAGTTTGATCTTCAATAGGGGCGCTTGGGGTCATTGCTCAGCTCTATTCGGCGCCCACGCTGCCCGGCACCAGGCTCAGTCGCACCCTTCCCAGCAGTTCGCAAGCTCAATACCGGCTAGCCAGCGGCGTGCAGGTGCGATGGAGTGTGGTCCTGTTGAGTCATGTCGGCAAGCTCAAGTCGTGGCGCACAAGGACGCGAGCCAAGCAATATGCCCAGGCTCTGTGGGATGCGGCCTGATAGTGGGTATATTGCACTTTTGCGCTTTTACAATCTTGCGTTTAATCCCTTTATTTGAGTTGCCCATGCGTATCTGGAAACAAGCCATCTCGGTCGAATCACTCGCGGCGAACAGCGACAACAGCGCGGTATCCCACTTGGGCTTTGAGTTCCTGAAAGTGGGCGATGATTTCATTCGTGCCCGCGTGCCGGTAGACAACCGCACCATCCAGCCCTACGGCCTGCTGCATGGCGGCGTGGCGGTGCTGCTGGCCGAAACGCTGGGCTCCTGCGGTGCAGCCTACGCCGCACCCGAAGGCCACCGCGTGGTCGGGCTGGACATCAACGCCAACCACCTCAAGGGCAGCACCAGCGGCTGGGTCACTGGCATCACGCGCCCGGTACACATTGGCCGCAGCACCCAGGTCTGGGCGATTGATGATTTCGCGGATCAACTTGCCTTACGAGGCACCATCAAAGCAAGGGGCTTCGGGATTTTGGGTCGTAGTATTGGTGAAAACAGTCTAGAAAGCGCGCGGATGGTGCGTGATTAGCTATAAAGCTTGCAGCACGTTGGGGTCCTCGCCGCGTGCTTTTCAGATTTGTTCAGCTCTTGGGGTACTGCTGACGGGCGTGCAGCACATTCAGGATTTCGATCTGACTGGTCACACGGTACACAACAATGTAGTTCGGATGCACCACAATTTCGCGCGTGCCCGCAACCCGGCCAGGGCGATACAGGTAAGGGTGTTGTGGCAGGCCTTCAGTGGCTGCCTCTATTGCGTCGTACAAATCCTGTGCGGCAGATACGTTGCGCTCGCCAATGAAATCCAGAATGGCCCACAGTGACGCCCGCGCAAACGGATTCCAGTCAACCAGCACGGGGGAGTTGTTCGCGTTTGGATGCAATCAGTGCACGCATTTCCGCCATCACCTGATCATGAGGAATGCACGGTGCCGTGTTGTTCAGCGCTTTTTGCACCTCAACCCGAAACCACTGCCCATGGCTTGCCGCCTGTTCTGCGGTGTTGAACTCGGAAACGATGGGATCAAGAACGGTGTCCATGGCGCAAGATTAGCACAATGGTCAAAACCAGGGGCTATCCATTCAGTAGGCACCGGCTTCAACCTGCGGCTGGTATTTTTCCACCAACGATTGGCCTGTAGCCCTCGCAGAATGTGCGCAAGCCGCTACGTTTTTAGTAGCAACTCGCGCTCAGATCGCATGCGGAGCTTGGGGGTCGGTCGCCGAGTGCACCTTGGCGAAGGTCAGGATGACTTCGCGGATCAGCTTGCGCTGCGGCACGGGGAGTTTCAGAAACGCCTCAAAAATATCCCGATCCTGATAACCAATGCCGCTGTCCCAGCGCGCGCGGCGTTGCGCCACCTTGCGCTGGATTTCGTCGCCGTAGTTCAGTTGCTGCGGGGGCACGGCCAACCATTCAGCCAGCACCAGCAATTTCTCGTGCGTCGGTAAGGTCTCGCCGCGCAGCCAGCGGCGCACGCCGTGCAGCGTCATCGGTTTGCCCCAGTAACGGGTGTTGAACCCGCGTTCCAGCACAGCAGGCTTGGCCTCATAGCCCGCCGCCACCATGGCTTCACGTAACCGCTGCGCAAACAATTCTTTTGCGTTTTTCATGCGGTTACGTTATTGGGCGAGCAAAGAACAAAGGGAACCGCCATGTATAGTCACGTTTTTAACGTAACTAACAATTAAGTTGACGGGTTCTGTGCAAACAGAGGGAGGTCAACCCGCATGCCATGCCCAAATCCCTGCTGGAACAACTGCCCGATCTCGATGGGGGCAAGGACGCGGTAGTCGAAGCGCTCGACATTGGCAGTGTTGGCGCGTGCGTCAGCGCTGGATTGGATAAAGAGATCGCGCGGGTCGTACTGGAGCGTGGTTTTGTTGCCAAAGGGGTCGGTGTACTCTTCAGGGAGATAGAAATGCAATGCGGCATCGCTTGCAAAACCCGCTCTGCCCGAGGCCACCCAATATTGCTCGTTCAGCGGTGTAGATGTAGTCGTAGCGCGCGGGAATAGCTGGTCGCCTTTGTAATAACCAATGACCGGGTAGCCATTGGCCTGTGCGTTGAGTGCTGCATACGCAGTGCTTAAGCGAGTGCTTAAGGGATCGGAGTCAGCCAGCACCCGGTCGAGCAGGTTTTTGGTAAGCGTCAGCTTGTAGTTCTCGTACGGTAGCGTCAGCGGGCCGTGCTGACCGAAGTCCCGATGACTATTGAGATCATCGGCGAAGAACAGGGTGCGGGCATGTTCGACGATGCGACGGTGCGGGCCTGCGGCTTGAGGCTGCTCATGGTATTCGAGTCTGGTGAGTGGGATGCGCTGGCCGACGGGAACCGGGGGTGGGTACAGGCTGTCTTCACACAGGGCATGACGGCGCAGTTCTGCAATCTCGTAGTAGCTGCCAGGCGGCGGGCGAGTCAGCCCGCTGATTTCGTGGGTTTTGACTTCGCACGGCAAACGCAGGCGGTGATGGCGAACCGCCCAGGTTGAACCCGGCGCGGGCGTTGGCAGAACCACATCTTCGGTGTAGCGGGTTTCGCTATAAGCAATATGCAGCTCATTCTGCACCGCGCGGATCAGGTTGTCGCGCTGGGCATCTACAGGCAAGCCTGGCGGCAAAGTGTTGCCCAGGCGGGGGTAGCCGATGGCGCCGGATTGTTGCGGGTTGCCGTATTCATCATGCCGCAGGTTGAGGGTGTGGGCGATGCGCGGGTCGGGGGTGAGCGCTGCCGCACCCCTGGGCAAGGCGAGTTCGTATTGGTAACTGACCGCCTCGCTTTCCGTGACCAGAAACCCGGCATGGCGGTTTACGCCCCGGCGCTGCAAACGCTGGATGCGGCAGTTGTGGGTGGCGGCTGAGTAGATGCGGACGGGTGTCTGCTTTGGAATCAGGGCGGCAATATCGTCCACGTCGAGTTCATACACTTCTTGACGCAGCACCATGCCTTTGCGGGCGCGCAGGGCTTCGCGCCATTCGTCGGCGCTGAGGTCTGCGGGCAACTCCGGCTCGGGGAGCGGTTTTTCTTGGAACCCGTCCGAAAAGCTATGGCGCGCGGGGAAATATTCATGCGCAAAGTGGCTGAGGATGCGCTGCCGATCCAGCGCCGCGCCGGTGTGGTACCAGGTGATGGTTTTGACCGGGGGTTGGTTTGTCCATCGTGGATTTATCGCCTGCCGGGCACCAGCCCATGGCTTCAAGCAGTGGGCGGTTTGGAATAATTAGAATTTGCCCCTTAATTACTCAAACATGTGCGGTCAACCGGGTACTGGAAAGCCACCGGCCATTCGGCCGAGGTGGCGGAGGCGATGCTGGGGGGACGCAGCGGCTGTAATACGTATAGGGCGCAATGGGGGTTGTCACTTGATGTGCTTGATTTATGGCATAAAATGCCAATTCATTGACTCTTGGAGAGCAGACATGCCAACCCGAAATGTTGTCCTTACCGACCATCAAGCGAGTCTGGTTGAACAGCTTGTGACTTCCGGCCGCTATCAGAATGCCAGCGAAGTCCTGCGCGATGGATTGCGGCTTGTCGAACGCCGCGAGTCTGAAGACGAAATGCGCCTGGTCGCTTTGCGCGAGGCTGCCCGGATTGGCATTGCCGACATCGAGGCAGGCGCTTTCCGTACTTTTGATTCGGCGGACGCACTCGGTCGGCATCTGGCGGCGCTGACATCGGAAGTGACGGGCGCGTAGTGGGGGCCGATCCCTGGATTGTTCGCCTGACCGCCGCGGCCGAGGCGGATTACCGTCAAATTCTGCATTGGACGCTGGAGAACTTCGGTCGGGTGCAAGCGCGGACTTATGCCGACACCCTCTCGGCTGCGCTGAAAGCATTAAGCACTGGCCCTGCAATCCCCGGTGTCAAGGAACGCACCGGGATCGGCACCAATATCCGGACGCTTCACGTTGCCCGAGAAGGCCGCAAAGGCCGGCACTTCGTGGTGTTTTGAGTGGGCAACATGAAGGGTCGTAACGTCATCGATGTGCTGCGATTGCTGCATGACAGCATAGACTTGGGGCGTCACTTGCCCCCGGCTGCACTCCCTGGGCGGGTACCCGGCTGATGTGTGGTATTGCGGGGTTCTGGCGCCTAGGCGCAGCGGTGGATGAAGCGTGCCTGCGGCGCATGGCCGCTGCCATCGCCCATCGCGGCCCGGACGATCAGGGCGTGTGGGCCGATGAGTCCGCCGGCATCGGCCTTGCCCATCGCCGTCTCTCCATTCTCGATCTTTCTCCGACCGGGCATCAGCCCATGCTGTCGGCATCCGGCCGCTATGTGATCGTGTTCAACGGCGAGATCTACAACCATCTCGATCTGCGCGAAGAACTTCCGGGTAACACCTGGCGCGGGCATTCGGATACTGAAACGTTGCTGGCCGGTTTTGAGCGTTGGGGTGTTGACGCCACATTGGCCAAAACCGTCGGCATGTTTGCCATTGCGCTGTGGGATGTGCGCGAGCGCACGCTGCACCTGGCGCGTGACCGCTTTGGCGAAAAGCCGTTGTACTACGGCTGGGCGGGCAGCGGGGCAGCGCAGGCCTTTGTGTTTGGTTCGGAGTTGAAAGCCTTGCGTGCCTTTCCGGGCTTTGCCAACCCGGTGTGCCGGCAGGCGCTGGCGCAGTACATGCGCTTTATGGTTGTGCCGGTGCCGCGCAGCATTTACCAGGGTATTTTTAAGCTGGAGCCAGGCTGTGTGCTGACCATCACCGGCGCGCCGCCAGTAGTGGAGGTGCCCGCGCCGGCGCTGCGCCCGCCTTCTGTACACGGGTCATTTTCATTGCGGCGCTGGTGGTCGCTGACCGATGTGGTGCAGGCCGGCGCGAAAAACCAGATCACGGATGAGATGGAGGCGGTCAATATGCTGGAGCAACGTCTGGTAGATGCGGTGCGCCTGCAGTCGCTGGCCGATGTGCCGCTGGGGGCTTTCCTTTCGGGCGGGGTCGATTCGTCCACCATCGTGGCCCTGATGCAGCAGCAGGCCACGCGCCCGGTCAAGACCTTTACCGTGGGATTCGAAGAAGCAGGGTTTGACGAATCGCCCCACGCGCGGGCGGTGGCGCAGCACCTAGGCACGGACCATGCCGAGCTGTTTGTTACGGCGGCCGAGGCGCAGGCGGTGATTGCTCAGTTGCCCGCCATGTATGACGAGCCGTTTGCCGATTCGTCGCAAATCCCCACGCATCTGGTTAGCCGTGCGGCACGCCAGCACGTGACCGTGGCGCTGTCGGGCGATGCAGGCGATGAGTTGTTTGGCGGCTACAACCGCTACTTTTGGGGGCCGCGCATCTGGGCCAAGCTGGCGTGGCTGCCGTACCCGGTGCGCCAGGCGCTGGGCGCGGCCATCAGCGCCGTGCCCGTGGCGGGCTGGGACGCCTTGAGCCGTCCGGCCAATGCCTTGCGGCCTGGTGGCCAAGGCATTACGCGGGCCGGTGACAAGGCGCACAAGCTGGCGGCTCGCCTGCGCGGCGTGCGTGACCTGGATGATTTGTACCTGAGCCTGGTGTCTGAATGGCAAGACCCGGCGCAGGTGGTGCGCGGTGACGGGTCGTCCAGTAGGCTGGTAGGTTCTGCCACCGTGGCGCCGCCGTCAC
>JBKJOH010000144.1:0-4426 GCA_046593295.1 Polaromonas sp.
CTTGTACAAACCCGCATCGACCTTGCGGTCAAAGAAGAAGCCGCGCATGTTTTGGCCGCTATGGGGTTGACCGTATCTGACGCTGTGCGCTTGCTGCTGACCCGCATTGCAATTGAAAAACAGCTACCGTTTGCGCCCTTGGTACCCAACGCCGAAACCATCGCCGCCATCAAAGAGTCGCGTCAAGGCAAGCTTGACAAAGCGAACGACGTAAAAGGCTTTTTAAAGGCCCTGACGGACCGCTGACGCGCCTGTTGAGCAGATGCATGTAAATCAAGGTAAGGCTCATTTCTGAATAGCAGCAGGTTAACTGTTGACTTTGATTCAATTAAGAGGATAGTAAGGGCTGCGACGAATCAAAAACTACTCCATCAGTTTTATGACCGTTTCCAAGTGATAGCACAATAAAGGCATCGTTTGGAATTTAAGTTGAGCGTTATGCTCTAAGGAGGTGATATGTCACTGCCACTACCTAAGCCTGAGAACGACTTTAACCGCCCAAAATATAAGCCCTTGGTCATCGTAATATGTGCGTTTGCCGTCGCGGCCTGTGCTTACACCTACAAGGAAGATACGTCGGCACCTGTTGCGTCCAGCCTACCGCCTCCGCCATGGGCGTATGTCATCCAGCCGCCAGTCCAACCGCCGCCAGACGATGGCGTTCCGAAACGCGTTCCGGGAGGCACTGTGGCAATCACGTTGACTGAGATTCGCAACCTTTATGTTGCGCCCGACTGGCATCCGGGCGACCACCCTCCGATGCCCGGAGTCGTCGGGCGCGGCAGAAAACCAGACATGTTCGCCTGTGGTTACTGTCATTATCCGAACGGGCAGGGCCGTCCTGAGAATTCCAGCCTCGCCGGTCTAAGCGCTGGCTACATCGCTCAGCAAATAGCCGACTATAAAAACGGCCTACGAAAAAGCTCCGAACCGGGGCGGACGGCCGCTGGATTTATGGTCGCAAGCGCCAAGAACGTGACCGAATCTGAAGTGAAAATTTCCGCTGACTATTTTGCCAGCATGAAATACCGGCCCTGGGTCAGAGTCGTCGAAACGGCGACCGTTCCAAAGACCCATGTGGCGGGATTTATGCTAGTCCCGGTTGAGGCGGCAGGGATCGAACCGATCGGTCAGCGCATCATCGAGATCGCGGAAGATGTGGCACGGACCACCCTTCGCGATCCGAGATCAGGATTCGTGGCCTACGTGCCGGTCGGCAGTATAAAGAAGGGCGAAGCACTGGTCACCACCGACGGTCGGGGCAAAACGGTTGTTTGTATAACGTGCCATGGTCAAGACCTGAAAGGTATCGGGGACGTGCCGCCGCTGGCCGGTCGCTCACCGAGCTATACGGTGCGTCAGCTCTACGACTTCCAGAGTGGGGCGCGCGCCGGGCTGTTAAGCCCGCAGATGAAGGAGAGCGTGGCCAAGCTGACTATCGAGGATATGGTCGCGATCGCTGCATATACAGCGTCGCGCGCTCCTTGAGCCGACATCACTTTCGAACCCGACCTAGGAATAACAGTGCGCCGTAGCGGACGCACGTCGCTCGCCGCTGAGCGCAAACGTTACGGCAACCGCTGAGGCGGCCAGTCCAAGTAACACGGGGGCTACAAATACAAAAACCAGAACAATGAGAGAACAATGAGGGTCAGAGTCCAATTAATTTTCGATGCTTGAAAGGCAGATTCATGGGCTGAATAACAAGCTCATTTTGGCTCGTGAACTCGGTACGATCACCCCGGCAACCAACCTTCGCTAAGCACGTCGCTCACTTGCCAAGGGCAGGTTTCAGGAAAGGTGTCAATGTCGAGTCCGGTTTCAGCTTCGGCCTGCGTTTTAGCTTTCGCCCACAAAATTTCAAGCCATTTGGCATCGTCAAATTTGCTGCGCAAGCTGGGCGCTTCAGCCAATACATAAGCGACCTCTTTACGCTGGGTAGCAAGCGTAAATTGCCAACTTTTACTGCGCCGCGATGGCTGGTATTCCCACTTCAAAAGATGTGCAAGAAGCACAGCCATACGACTAGCCAGCTCACGTTGTTCGCTTTTACCCACGTCTTCGATCTCCTCTGCGATGTGCCTCAAGTCAAGCTGGTTGAGCAACCCCGCACGAATAAGCCCGGCCTGCTCATTGGCCCACGCAACAACGTCGGTTTCGTAGTTTGTGTTCATGGTTGATTGTCCATGTTGGTCATGTTCTTGGAGTTTAAAGTAATTTGCCTGAACCACCACTCTCAGAGGCAATGTCACTGTTGGAGAATGAGGGTCAGAGTCCAATTAAGTTCGGCTTTATTGAGCGCTGGCCAGCGCTACAGAATATCAATCTTGACCGCATAACGCCAATGTCTTCAGGTAAGGCTCAATCTGGTCGAGCAACTTCAAGCGGAAGTTGAAATCCCTCCACTGAAGCGGATGAAGTCCATACCTGTAGTTCCTGCTCAGGTAGACTCTGCGCTTTTACACACCAAGGGAAACAACCATGAATCTGCACCTGGCTCCCATCGCGTCCCTGATCGCTGGCATTCTTATCTTATTGATACCGCGTCTGTTGAACTACATTGTGGCGATTTACCTGATCATCATCGGCCTGATTGGCTTGTTTGGCACAGGCTCGTTGCGACTGTAATTTGAACCAACGATTGCGCAACACCCCCAGGCCTCACAGGAGTGATTCGCTTTAATCGAAAGCGATTCGGATTCGTGATGCGCGGAATAAAACGGCCTTACAAATAGCTGCTGCACAAAAAGAAATGGGCACTACAAGAGTGCCCATATCTAAATCTAATTGGCTCCTCAACCTGGGCTCGAACCAGGGACCTACGGATTAACAGTCCGGCGCTCTACCAACTGAGCTATTGAGGAATACAGCCTTAGATTATAACTTGGATTTTTTGAGGCATCGCTTGCTTTGCCTATGTAATCGCCGACCCAAGCCACTGCCATCACCACGCCCGCAATCGCTCGGCTACGATCAAAGCATGTCCAAAACCGCGCGCGCATTGCCATGGCTGGAAGCTGGGGATAGCTTTCCCGCCATCAACACCGCGTGGGGTGCGAACGACCCTGCGCCTGGGCTGCTGGCTGCTGGTGGTGTGCTGGATGTACCGACCTTGCTGGCCGCTTATTCGCAAGGCATTTTCCCGTGGTTTAGCGATGACCAGCCGGTGCTGTGGTGGAGCACTGACCCGCGCATGGTGCTGCAGACGCGCAACTTCAAGCTGCACAGATCACTGCGTAAAAGCTTGAGTCATTTTGTGAGCGATGCCGATTGCGAAATCAGGTTTGACAACTCTTTTGCGCAGGTCATTGAAAGCTGTGCGGGCAAGCCGCGTGCGCATCAGCCGGGTACGTGGATAGTGCAGAGCATGGTTGAGGCTTATTGCGCTCTGCACGCTGCAGGCCACGCCCATAGCGTGGAGACGTGGATTAACGGCGAGCTTGCGGGCGGGCTGTATTGTGTGAACATTGGCGGGGCGGTGTTTGGTGAATCGATGTTTGCGCACAAAAACGATGCGTCAAAAATCGCCCTTTGCGCGTTGATTGCTTTTTGCCGCGCCAAGGGCATTGCAATGATTGATTGCCAGCAGAACACGCAGCACCTGGCATCGCTGGGTGCGCTTGAAATTACCCGTGAAGATTTTGCTGCCCACCTAGCCAAAACCGTTGGCAAGGCCGCACCCGTGTGGCGGTTTGAGCCCCTATACTGGTCTGAAATTTTTACTGCCAAGCTCCCCAAAATTTGATCAGATCACCACCGTGACGCACCTCAAAGACCTGCCGCTGCAAACCCTGCAGTTCTACGCTACGGCACCCTACCCTTGCAGCTACTTGCCGGGCAAGCAGGCGCGATCGCAGGTGGCTACGCCCAGCCATTTGATTCATAACGATGCATATTCAGAGCTGGTGGCCCAGGGCTTCAGGCGGAGCGGCATGTTTACCTACCGCCCGTATTGCGATGGCTGCCAGGCCTGTGTGCCGCTGCGGGTGCCGATTAAAACCTTTGTAGCTGACCGCAGCCAGCGCCGTGCTTGGACAAGGCACAGCACGCTACAGGCGCGGGTGCTCAAGCTGTGTTTTAGCAATGAGCACTATCAGCTTTATTTGCGCTACCAAAATGGTCGCCACGCTGGCGGCGGCATGGACCACGACAGCATTGACCAGTACACGCAGTTCTTGCTGCAAAGCCGGGTGAATTCGCGCCTGGTGGAGTTTCGTGAAAGCATGCCCAATGGCGAGGCTGGTGCGCTCAAGATGGTGTCGATTCTGGATGTGCTTGAAGATGGTATTTCTGCGGTGTACACCTTTTATGAGCCCGACCAGGGGGCCAGCTATGGCAACTACGGCGTGCTATGGCAAATTGAGCAGGCCAAGCGGCTTGAGCTGCCCTATGTGTATCTGGGCTACTGGATTGCCGAAAGCCCGAA
>JBKJOH010000337.1:0-9044 GCA_046593295.1 Polaromonas sp.
CTCGACGAGCTGCACGACATTGGCGAGATCGATTTGCACATCAGTGGCTGCATCAACTCCTGCGGCCATCACCACAGCGGCCATATCGGCATTTTGGGTGTCGATAAAGACGGCAAGGAGTGGTACCAGGTGTCGCTAGGCGGCTCGGACGGCTCCAACCTTTCCGGCGCGCCCATGCCCGGTAAGGCAGTTGGCCCGTCGTTCTCGGCGGCTGAAGTGCCCGAAGTGATTGAAGCCTTGCTGGACACCTACCGCCTGCAACGTGAAGGCACAGAGACCTTTATCGCCACACTGCGCCGCGTGGGGCCAGATGCATTCAAGGCCGCTGCCAATGGCGCACGTTTTAGCGCCGCCCGCATTGAAGCGGCCACCGTTTAAAGATCGGGAGTTACTATGAAATTAATAGCTTCTCACGCCCATATTGATTGGGCTACAGCCAAAAATGCCACTCAATTAGCCAACGATGCAGACCCGATGAGCTTGCCACTTGAAGGTGTTGACCGTATTGACCTGAACTTCCCCAAGTTCACCGATGGCCGCGCGTTTAGCCAAGCTTTTTTGCTGCGCAGGCGGCGTGAATTTAAAGGTGAGATTCGCGCAATTGGCGATGTGCTGGTTGACCAGCTAGCGCAGATGGAGCGCAGCGGTTTTGACGTAGCCGTGCTGCGCGCAGACCAGGACATGGCCGTAGCACAGCGCGTGCTGGCCAGCTACCCCGGCCACGCTAAAGGAGCATACCAGGGCGATGCCGTTCACATAGCACCGCACTTTGCACCCGCAGCTTGAGAGGATAAGTCAACCATGAGCGCCATTTCCCTTTACGCCAAACCATCAAGCACCTTCGAGCAAAAGCTGGCCGCCAGCAAAGCGCTGCTGATCGCTAGCGCCGCGCAATAAGGCCGCATGTACTGGGCGCTGCAAGGCCACCGCTGGGTCAAGGCCAAAATCAAGCGCATCGTTCATCAAGTCAACATTAACACGCTCGAAACCCCTTAAAATCAGAGGTTTCCACGCACTCGCTTCAACTCAACATGACCCACATCGTCTCCGACTCCTGCATCCGCTGTAAATACACTGACTGTGTGGATGTGTGCCCTGTGGACTGCTTCCGCGAAGGCCCGAACATGCTGGTGATTGACCCGGACGAGTGCATCGACTGCGCGGTCTGCATCCCCGAGTGCCCGGTCAACGCCATCTACGCAGAAGAAGACGTGCCGGCTGACCAGTTGCACTTCATCAAGCTCAATGTTGAACTAAGCCTCGCGGCAGGATGGAAAAGCATCACCAAGCGCAAAGAGCCTTTGCCCGATGCTGACGACTGGAAAGACAAAACTGAAAAGTTGTCTGAGCTGGTTCGATAACACGAGGCGTGCGCCGCAGTGACTGACTCGGCCAGCATGATTGAAATCGATGCGCTTGTCATAGGCGCGGGGCCAGTTGGCCTGTTTCAAGTTTTTCAGCTTGGGCTTTTGGGTATCAACGCCCACGTCGTTGACTCGCTGCCCTATGCGGGCGGCCAGTGCATTGAGCTCTACCCCGACAAACCGATTTACGACATCCCCGGCACGCCGCGCTGCACCGGGCGTGAGCTGACGGCCAGTTTGCTCAAACAGGTGTCGCCATTCAAGCCGCACTTGCATCTGGGCCAGGAAGTCAGCCTGGTCGAAAAGCAGCCAGATGGCCGCTTCAAAGTCGCGACAAGCAAAGGCAGCACTTTCATCACCAAAACGATTTTTATCGCAGCCGGTGTCGGTGCCTTTCAGCCCAAGCGCCTCAAACTTGATGGACTGGAAAAGTTTGAAGGCACGCAACTTTTTTACCATACCAAAGATACTGCGGGCTTGGCCGACAAGGATGTACTGATCGTCGGTGGAGACGATGCAGCACTCGACTGCGCCATGCACCTGGCGACAGCGGATATCCACAAGCCCAAAAGCGTGACCCTGCTGCACAGGCGCGATGTGTGTCAAGCAAGCAGCGACAGGGTAGCGCTCATCAAGGCGCTGATTGAGGCGGGCTCGCTGCGCTTCAAGCTCGGTCAGGTGACGGGCTACGATGAACAGGGCGGCAAACTCGCTCTAGCGCACATCACCGACATCAACGGTGATACGAAGCCACACGGCCTTGACACCATGCTGGTGCTGCTGGGCCTGTCACCCAAGCTAGGGCCAGTCGCCAACTGGGGTCTGGACATGGCACGCAAGCAAGTGGCGGTAGACACTGAAAAGTTTTCAACCAGCGTACCCGGCATTTTTGCGGTCGGTGACATCAACACCTACCCCGGCAAAAAGAAGCTGATACTGTGCGGCTTTCACGAAGCGGCACTGGCAGCATTCGGCGCAGCCGAGATCGTCTTCCCCTTTGTTGCAACCCCGCTGCAATACACCACCACCAGCTCGCGACTGCACAAGCTACTGGGTGTGGATGCTGATGCAGACCCGGCCTCGTCATTACGCCAGTCGCTATATTTTTAATAGCTGGTAACGCCCGTATTTATTGGCTTGCAGACATTTTATGCATCAAAAATTGGCTCAAACCGGGTCAACGCAAGCGACATCAAAGCTTGTTAAGCGGGTTCAGGCGCATCACCTGCGGCGCAAAGCCATGGTTCAGTGGCCCGCTACCCGTACCCGTCCGCACGTCGGCACCCGCCTGTAGCGCACTCCGCACAAACGCCCTAGCCGCCTCCACTGCATCAACTAGCGGCTTGCCCATCGCCAGGTGCGCCGCAATTGCCGACGACAGCGTGCAGCCCGTGCCATGCGTGTTGGCGGTAGCAATGCGCGGTGCGCGCATCCAGTACCCTTCAGCACTTTTGCCGCCCTGCACCATCAGCAAATCGCAAACCACATCACCCGCCAAATGCCCACCCTTGAGCAGCACCGCCCGCGCGCCCTTGGCCAGCAGCTCACGCGCGGCAAGCGCCATATCGGCTTCGCTACTCAAACGCCTGCCCACCAGCAACGCCGCTTCGTCAAGATTAGGCGTGACCAGCACGGCGCGGCTAAACATCTCTTTTACCAGTGCCGCAATCGCAGGGTTGTCAATCAACACCGCGCCACTGGTAGCCACCATCACCGGGTCCAGCACCACGCGCTGCAAGCCGTGGCGGTCAATAGCCTCAGCAACGGTGCGCACGACGTCGGGTGAATGCAACATGCCGATCTTCACGGCATCAACGCCAATGTCTTCAAGCACAGCATCAATCTGCTCGCGCAACATAGAAGGCGGCACACCATGAATCGCTCGCACCCCCGTGGTGTTTTGCGCCGTCAGCGCAGTAATCGCCGTCATGCCGTAGCAGCCAAGGGCAGCAAAAGTTTTAAGGTCAGCCTGAATGCCAGCACAACCGCCGCTGTCAGAGCCTGCGATGGTTAGGAGGCGGGGATATTGGTTTTTGAAGGGCTGATTTTTCATTTGCCGTGATGCTATCGGAATACTGGGCGGCGAATCGGCATAGGGGGCAGTCATCATAGACTGCGCCCCTACCACACCACCCGGCATGCGGGTCCGCACCGGGCGGTTCGAGAAGTTGAGGTCAGACAAGCCGGGGAACTCCAAGTCGATCAAAGTACGCTTGTCGTCAATACGGTTTTGAGCAACCTGTGAGGGCATCTGACGCATTGCCTTTGACATCGACATGGGCTCAATGACTCCTTCTCGTTTGGCCCTTCGCTGCAAACTTCTGGCCTTGGGGGCCCCGTCCGCAACTACTACGACCTCTGCTGACTTCTCGCTCCAGGTTGCCCTGTCGCCCTTTCAGGCATGAGGCGATATCTCCCCAGGTAAGAACGCTCTCCTTCATTGCACAACCGCCGGATCTACGCCACTTCGCCTTGATCACGAGAGCTTTGCGGTTTCTGGCCCGCTCGCCCTGCTTGGCAGCGCCTTCTATCCGGTACTTGTTCACGGACAAGCAATTTATGCTCCACGCTTGCCTATCCCACAATCGGTCGCCCTCGTCCAGTTGCGCTTCGCTTCGTTCGCTGTGATCAACTTACGACGGGACTTGCACCCGTAGGGCTTTTGAATTTGGAAATCAATACAAACTATTTGTGTTTTTTGGGCAACATACCCATCGCTTCACGCGAATTTTCAATGCGGTCTTCGCGGCGTTTGTCCATTTTTTCGACTTCCTTGCGTTTGGTGTAGCCCGAGCTGTCTGCGTACCACCACCAAAGCACAGCCATTCCAAATGGCGACAAAACCATCCACCAGGGCAAGGCCGTGAAAAGGCCAATCTCAAGATATTTCAGCGCCCCGGCGACAATTCCAATTAATAAAAAATACATCTGTAACTCCTGTTTTTAACTGTATGTAAAGAAACTGCAAGCGCTGGGCAATCAAGGGGTAAAACCGACAATACCCTTTAAACAAAAGTCAACCAACCTCAGTACAATGGCGTTAAACCACTGTAACCCAACCCATTACTCCCCACGAGGACAATTTATGAAGCATATTCTTGTCGCCATCGCTACCCTCGCCGCTGGCATTGCCGCATCAACTCCAGCCATGGCTGACCTAGCACTGGCCACCGCCAAAAATTGCATGGCTTGCCACGCGGTTGACAAAAAACTGGTCGGGCCGTCCTACAAGGATGTAGCCGCCAAATATGCTGGCCAGAAGGACGCAGCAGAAAAGCTGGCAGGCAAAGTCATCAAGGGCGGTTCTGGTGTCTGGGGTCCCGTGCCCATGCCTGCCAACGCGCAGGTCAGTGCCGATGAAGCGAAAAAACTGGTCGCCTGGGTTCTGGCTACAAAGTAAACCAGAAGTGGCCGCTGCGTCACATCACAACGCAGACCATAAAAAAAAGCCCGCTACTCGCGGGCTTTTTTTATGAGAGTTTTTGGGGTCAGAGCCCAATAACTCTCAAAGGTTCTCGGACAACTGCTCGAGAATGGCTGGATTCTCCAGCGTCGAGGTGTCTTGTGTGATCGCCTCGCCCTTGGCAATGCCGCGTAACAGACGGCGCATGATTTTTCCGCTGCGGGTTTTCGGCAGGTTGTCGCCAAAGCGGATGTCTTTGGGTTTGGCAATCGGGCCAATCTGCTTGCCGACCCAGTCGCGCAATTCCTTGGCAATGGCTTTGGCCTCATCACCCGTCGGGCGTGAGCGCTTGAGCACCACAAAGGCCACAATCGCCTCGCCCGTCAGGTCATCAGGACGACCCACGACGGCGGCTTCTGCCACCAGTGTTGAATGCGCCACCAGTGCCGATTCAATTTCCATGGTGCCCATGCGGTGGCCCGAAACATTGAGCACGTCGTCGATACGGCCAGTGATGCGGAAGTAGCCATTGTCTGCATTGCGCACGGCGCCATCGCCAGCGAGGTAAATCGTGCCGCCCATTTCTTCGGGGAAGTAGCTCTTTTTGAAGCGCTCGGGGTCATTCCAGATGGTGCGAATCATCGAAGGCCAAGGGCGTTTGACGACCAGCATACCGCCTGCGCCGTTGGGCAGGTCTTTACCGGTTTCATCAACAATCGCAGCCATGATGCCGGGCAACGGCAGCGAGCAGCTACCGGGTACCAGCGGTGTGGCGCCTGGCAACGGCGTGATCATGTGTCCGCCGGTCTCCGTCTGAAAGAAGGTGTCCACTACCGGGCAGCGCTCGCCACCGATGTTTTTGTAGTACCACATCCAGGCCTCGGGGTTGATGGGCTCGCCCACCGAACCGAGGATGCGCAGGCTGCTCAAATCAGAACGGTCAGGGTGTACCTTTTCGTCGGCTTCGGCGGCTTTGATGAGCGAGCGAATGGCCGTGGGGGCGGTGTAGAAAATCGACACCTTGTGGCGCTCAATCATCTGCCAGAAACGACCTGCATTCGGGAAGGTTGGTATGCCTTCAAAAATCACCTGCGTCGCGCCTGCGGCCAGTGGGCCGTAGGCTACGTAGGTGTGGCCGGTGATCCAGCCAATGTCAGCGGTACACCAAAATACGTCTGACGCTTGCAAATCAAACGTCCAGTCCATCGTCAGCTTGGCCCACAGCAGATAGCCCCCCGTGCTGTGCTGCACGCCTTTGGGTTTACCAGTGGAGCCGGAGGTGTACAAAATAAACAGCGGGTGCTCGGCACCGACAAACTCGGGCGCGCATTCCGGGGCTGCTTTGGCCGTGACTTCGTGCATCAGGCTGTCACGCCCAGCCACCATGTTGCAGGCGGTGGGTGTGCGCTGGCAGACGATGACGTTTTTAATCGACTCACAACCGCCAAGTGCAAGACCCTCATCGACGATGGCCTTGAGTGGCAGCTCTTTGCCACCGCGCAACTGATAGTTAGCGGTAATCACAGCCACCGCGCCAGCGTCCTGAATGCGCTCTTGCAGGCTCTTGGCCGAGAAGCCGCCAAACACCACCGAGTGCGTAGCACCAATGCGTGCGCAGGCCTGCATGGCGACCACGCCTTCAACCGTCATCGGCATATAGATAACAACGCGGTCACCCTTCTTGATGCCCATGGCCCTCAAAGCACTGGCAAACTGGCTGACCTTGACGTGCAATTCTTTGTAGGTGACGTTGGTCACCTTGCCATCATCGCCCTCAAAAATAATGGCGTTTTTATTTTCGACCGGCGTGCCGAGATGGCGATCCAGACAGTTGTAAGAGGCGTTGAGTTCGCCATCTGCAAACCATTGGTAAAAAGGTGCATTCGACTCGTCAAGCACCTGAGTGAAAGGTTTTTTCCAGATCAGGTTGTCACGCGCCAGTTTTTCCCAAAAGCCTTCAAAGTCTTTTTCCGCATGAGCGCACAGGGCGTTGTAGGCATCCATGCCGGATATGCGGGCGGCTTTGACGGTGGGGGGGGGGGGGGGGAACACGCGGTTTTCAATCAGCATGGACTCAATATTGGAATTGGCCGTACCAGTCGTGGGGGTGCTCATTGTTTTTGTCTCCTTGGATGAATCAGAACTGTCTGGACTGTGGTGGTTTGCACTTACAGGTCACTGACTGGCCTCAAAGCTGATGAGTGTACCGATTCAATGAATCTCCCCCCTACAATCGGTGGCCCACGCACCAACACAAGACACCCAATGACCGAACCCTCTACCGAAAAAACATCCCCTTTGCGGCCCATCCCGCGTTTCATCTTTGCCAGCCGCTGGCTGCAATTGCCGCTTTACGTGGGCCTGATCGCGGCACAATGTGTTTACGTGTTTCATTTCTGGGTCGAATTGGTGCATCTGCTCGAGGCGGCATTTGGCAATCAAACCGCTCTTCAGTCCCTGATCAGCAGCATAGGCTACAAGGAGACCACTCCCACCGTAGCGCTGAACGAGACCATTATCATGCTCGTCGTGCTGGCGTTGATCGACGTGGTCATGATCTCCAACCTGCTGATTATGGTGATCGTGGGCGGCTACGAAACCTTTGTGAGTCGCATGGATTTGAAGGGCCACCCGGACCAGCCCGAATGGCTAAGCCATGTAAATGCCTCGGTGCTCAAAGTCAAGTTGGCCACCGCCATCATCGGCATTAGTTCCATCCACCTGCTCAAGACCTTCATCAACGCCGCCAACTACGACGAAAAGGTGCTTATCGCCCAAACTGCGATACACATCACGTTCCTGCTCTCCGCCATAGCCATCGCCTACACCGACAAACTCATGGATCGCAGTAGCAAAGGCCACTGAACTTTCACGCGAGGCCCAAATTGACTATCCTATTATTCATTGGCGGCCTGATCGGCCTGATTATTGGTGCGGAGCTGCTGGTGCGCGGCGCGTCCAAGCTGGCGCTGTCGTTCGGTATTTCACCGCTGGTGGTGGGATTGACCATCGTTGCCTTCGGCACCAGCGCGCCCGAGGTGGCGGTTTCGGTCGGTGCTGTGCTGGACGGCAGGACCGATATTGCGATCGGCAACGTGGTCGGCAGCAACATCTTCAACGTGCTGTTCATCCTCGGCGTGTCGGCGCTGATCACGCCGCTGGAGGTCAACATCCAGTTGTTCCGCCAGGAAGTGCCTATCATGATCGGCGCCTCGCTGCTGCTGCTGTCGCTCGGCCTGGACGGCAAGCTGAGCTTCTGGGACGGGGCGCTCCTGTTCACCCTGCTCGTGACCTACACGGTGTTTCTCGTCATTCAGTCGCGCCGCGAGACCAAGGCGGTCCAGGACGAGTTTGTCGACAACATCCACCCCGCTGCAGCCGGCGCCTGGGACTCAAAGCTGCCGGCACAGATCGCGCTGATCGTTGTCGGCCTTGCCTTCCTCGTCTTAGGTTCCGAATGGCTGGTGACCGCATCGATCACCTTTGCCAAGGCCCTGGGCGTCAGCGACCTCGTGATCGGCCTGACCATCGTCGCCGCCGGCACCTCGATGCCCGAAGTGGCGACCTCGCTCACCGCCGCGATCAAGGGCCAACGCGACATCGCGGTCGGCAACGTGGTGGGCAGCAACACCTTCAACATCCTGGGCTGCCTGGGACTTTCCGGGCTGGTGTCGGGTGACCTGGGGTTAACGATGGCACCCTCGCTGATGGCCTTCGACATCTGGGTCATGCTGGCCGTCGCCCTGGCCTGCCTGCCGGTGTTCATGACCGGGCGCGAGATCGCGCGCTGGGAAGGCGGCGTGTTCGTCCTCTATTACACGGCCTACGTCACCTACCTGATCCTGGCCACCCAGCAGCATGACGCGCTGAGCACGTTCTCGACGGCGATGATGAGCTTTGTGATCCCGATCACCGTGATCACGCTGGTCGTGGTGATGCTCAGACGCGGCAAGCCTTCGGACAGCACGCATGAGCGATAACGACAGCAGCCACCCGAGGCACTGCGCCTGGGGCCGTCCGCCGCGCAGGATGCTGACCCGGCGCCTGCCAGCGCATTCCCCATGACGGGTCGCAATGGAGCGCCTGCCAGGATGACCCCCACGCTTGTCACTGCCTGTGCTGCCCGAGGCCTTGCAGGCCGCGGCTCGCGAGACGCTTCGCCTCTGTCGCCTGTCCAAAGCTGCTCAAGCAGGCTTGGAGCCGCAGGCTCCAGCCCCGAGGGTGCCCTCGCACCTTGGGGCGGCTCGACGGCGCTCGACATGGCGGCTCTTTTTTAG
>JBKJOH010000091.1:0-10619 GCA_046593295.1 Polaromonas sp.
AGGGCGATGACGGTTTTTAAGGCGTTGCCAGCACCAGTTGGTGGTGATGCTCAGAATGCTTGTTGCCAGCGCGCTCAAATCGTCCGCCACCTGCTCTACCGTTAATACGCCATCCACGTCCCTGGCGAGGGTGCGAAAAACCTCCGCGTGGTGGGCGCGCCGCAGCAGGTTTAGGCAGGTCTCTTCGTCGTCCTCACCAGTACGTTTGAGTGATGCCAGGCGCAATTGCAGTTCATTGGCAAAGCTTGCGCTGTCAAAGCGTTCGTGCAACATGGCATCGCTGGCCAACTCGTCAATCACGCCGGGGTGCTGTAGCAAATAACGAGCGGGCCACTTCGCGGCACCCAGCAGGCGCAGCAGACGAATGTGTACCGCTGGGCGCTCCAGCAGCAAGGCCAGATAGTTTTCGCGCCTGAGCAGGGGCTCTATCCAGTCAACGATTCTCAGTACGGCTTCTTCGGTGACCGTGCCTTCACTGAGCCACAGCGCGGTGCGCTGCACCAGTTGCGCGAGGCGGGCGCGTGAGTCGTCGCGCAGGGCCAGCACCTTGGGGTTCTTGCGCCACAGTGCAAGGCGGTCGCGAAACCGTTTTGGCCAGAGTGTCGAAAGATTGTCAAGCAGCTCATCGAGTTCAGGCAGGCTTGATGTAGCGCCTAGCGGCTTGCCGCAGCCCTTGCAGTCGGGCTTGTCACCCAGCAGCTTGTCAAATTCTTGCGCCACCAGTTCGCGGTGTGCATCCAGGTCAGCCAGAAACCCGCAGCAGTCGCTGTAGCCCAGCGTCAGCGCAATCCAGTTCAGGTCATCATCACGGGTCGGTAATACATGGGTTTGCTGGTCGTCAAGGTACTGGATACGGTGCTCAACCCGGCGTAAAAAGTCATAGGCACGCACCAAGGCCTCGGCGCTGCCTTGTGGCATCAACCCGGCATGGGCCAGCCGCTGCAAGGCATCAACCGTGGGGCGGGTGCGCAGCTCCGGGAACTGCCCGCCGCGCACCACCTGCAGTAGTTGCACGGTGAATTCAATTTCACGAATGCCACCGCGCGACATCTTCACATCGTTGGCGCGCTCGGGGTGCCCGGCACAGCGCTTGGCGGCATGCTCGCCAATTTGCCGGTGCAGGGTACGCAGCGCGTCAAAAACGCTGTAGTCGAGGTAACGCCTGAAAACAAACGGCAGCACGGCTGCACGCAAGGCCAGTGCCGACTGGTTTTGCAGGCATTCGCGCGGTGCGACGACGCGGCTTTTAAGCCATGCAAAGCGCTCCCACTCGCGGCCCTGGGCCTGGAAATAGTCTTCCAGCGCACTCAGTGAAATGGCGGCTGGCCCGGAATTGCCGTTTGGCCTGAGCGCCAGGTCAACGCGAAACACAAAACCATGTTCGGTGGTGTCGCCAATCAGGTTGTAGATGGCTTTGACCTGATGGGCGAAATACTCGTGGTTAGAAATCCGGCCCCGGCCATCTTCCCGTCCGGCGGTTTCGCCATCATGGTCGTAGATATAAATCAGGTCGATATCGCTGGAGACGTTGAGCTCACGTGCACCTAATTTGCCCATGCCCACCACCCATAGCAGGGCGCGCCCGGCCCCGGCAGGTGTGGTGCCGTCGGTATCCAGGCGCTGCGGCGGGCCGTACAGGGCATCGAGTGTCTTTTGCGATTCGCGCACGGCGACATCCAGCGCCAACTCGGCCAGCTCGGTCATGGCGCGGGTCACCACTGCAAGTGGCACCTGATCTGCGCTGCCGCCATCACAGTCCAGCACTACCAGGCGTTCCATCACCAGTTGACGTAAAACCCGCAGCGCGGCACCAGCCAGTAACCCCTCGGTAAACAAGGCCTGCAGCGTGTGCTCCATGCCAGAGCGAATGGGAGCACCTGCGGGCAGCAGTGCCATCTGGCTTGGGTAGCGGCGGCGTATGCGCTGAACGAAGCGTGAATACTGCGAACGGACGGCAACGCTGACGGTCATAATTCCTCTTGTCTATGATGCCAATGACTCTCAAATGATTCAGCCAATCTCCCCATCGCCAACCCTGCAAACCGAGCCAGTCCCGGCAGCACGGCATTTGCGGGTTTTTGCCCTGTTTATCCGGGTTCTGCTTTGGCTGGTGGTGGCAAGCTGGCTGCTGTTTGGCGCAAGCTGGGGCTTGCTTCACGGCTGGATTGTGCCGCGAATCGGGGAATTTCGCCCAAGCCTTGAAATGCAAGCCAGCAAAGCACTGGGTATGCCGGTGCGTATTGGCCAGATCAGCGCCTATTCCACAGGGCTGATTCCCTCGTTTGAACTGCGCGATGTGACCCTGCTCGACCAGCAGGGGCGCGAGGCCTTGCACCTGCCGCGTATGTTGGCGGCGCTGTCGCCGTCGTCGCTGTGGGGCGGGGGATTTGAGCAGCTTTTTATTGACCAGCCGACTCTTGACATCCGGCGCACTGCTGATGGCCGGATTTATGTTGGTGGCCTGGACCTGTCGCAAACCCGCGGCGAAAGCCACGCCGTTGCCAACTGGATTTTTTCGCAGCCCGAGTTGTCCATCAAGGACGGTACCGTGCGCTGGATTGACGAGGTGCGCAACGCACCGCCGCTGGCCTTGACGCAGGTTGATGCGGTCATGCGCAATGGGCGGCGCAGTCATTCCATGCGGCTCGATGCCACGCCTGCGCCGCAATGGGGTGAGCGTTTCAGTTTGCGCGGCATTTTCAGGCAGCCTTTACTGTCAACCGAGGCAGGTCGCTGGTCGGACTGGTCGGGCCAGCTTTATGCCGCGTTCGACCGGGTGGACGTCTCTCGCATCAAGCAGTACGCCAGCCTGGACACCTTTGGCATTGACCTCAGAACCGGCAACGGCAGCCTGCGTGCCTGGGCCGACGTACACAAGGGGCAGCTCATTGGCGGCGTCGCCGACGTTGCCCTGCGAGAAGTCAATGTCCAGTTGGGAAAAACGCTCGAACCGTTGGCACTTGATTCGGTGCTTGGCCGTTTTGGCGGTAGCCAGCTGGTTGATGGCTTCGCTTTCAATACCGAAGGCTTAGCTTTCAATACCCGCGACGGCCTGAATTGGCCGGGTGGCAATTTGAGCCTGATTCATACCGGTACCGAAGGACAGGCAGAGCAAAAAAACGAGTTGAAAGCAGACAAACTAGATTTGGCTGCGCTGGCCCAGATTGCCAATCGCCTGCCGCTGGACACCGCCACCCATGCGGCCATCACGTCCTATGCGCCTAAAGGCCTGGTTGAAACGCTTGAGGCGCGCTGGCAAACATCGCTCAAGACTTCCATGACTTTCTCGGTCAAAGGGCGTGTGACCGGTCTGGAGCTGGCCGCGCTCCCCAATCCGGCAGTCAGGCCAAAGACTAGCACGGCGGCGCATCATCAACCGGGTCGTCCAGGCATCAAAGGCGCAGCCATTGATTTTGATGTCACGCAGGCAGGTGGCAAAGCCGGTGTCAGCATCACACGCGGATCGCTGGATTTACCCGGAGTTTTTGAAGACCCCTTGGTGCTGCTCGATCACCTGTCGCTTGATGCACAGTGGAAACTGGTTAACGGAAAAATTGATACCCAACTGCGCAATATCAAGTTTTCCAGCGCCGATGCGGAAGGCGCGGCGCAGGCCAACTGGCAATCGGGCGAGCCAGGCAGCAATTCGCACGGAGTGCTTGACCTGCAAGGCAGTTTGAGTCGTGGCGATGGTGCCAAGGTTCACCGCTACCTGCCCCTGGTGTTGCCAGATCAAGTGCGCCACTATGTGCGCGACGCGGTGGTGCAGGGCGCTGTCAGCGACGTGAAGTTCAAGGTCAAAGGGCCAGTCAATCACATACCTTTTTCCAACCCGGCGCTGGGCGAATTTAAAATATCAGCCAAGGTCGCCAAAGGTGAGTTTGCCTATGTTCCCAAACTGCTGCAACCTAAAGACGCGAAACCCTGGCCTGCACTCACCGATGTTCAGGGCGAGCTGGTCTTTAACCGCGCCGCGCTGGACATCCATGATGCCAGCGCCAAAGTGACAGGTTTGAGCAGCCTGCAATTGGTCAAGGCCGATGCCCGCATTCCTGACCTGGTGCATTCCGCCACACTCGACTTGAACGCCAAAATCAAAGGTTCCCTGTCCGATGCCCTGGGCTTTGTCAATACCTCGCCAGTGGGCTCCATGACTGGCCAGGTGCTGGCACAGGCTGTCGGCAGCGGTTCTGGCGACTACGGCATACACCTGAGCTTGCCACTCCATGACATCAACAAAACGCGGGTGCAGGGCACGCTGTCATTGCCCGGCAACGATGTACAGTTTTCGCCCGCCACGCCGCTGCTGGGTCGCCTCACAGGGGTTGCTACCTTTAGTGAAAGCGGTTTCAACGTCACTACAGCTCAGGCGCGTTTGCTTGGTGGTGACATCCGTTTTGAGGGCGGCACGCGCGCGCTAGCCACTGCTCGCCCCGCTGCTGGCGCTGTGACTGGCGGCCCAGGCCTGGAAGCAGGCGTGGCGACCTTCAGGGCGGAGGGAACCCTCACCGCCGAAGGCGTAAAGCAGGCACGGGATCTGGGTTTTGCCTCCCGCATTGCACAAAACGCCAGCGGCAGCGCTGCCTACACCGCAACCCTGGGTTTCAGGCGCGGCGCGGTAGAGTTGGTGGTGGCCAGCAACCTCCAGGGCATGGCGCTTGGTTTGCCTGTGCCTTTGAGCAAGACGGCTGAATCGTCTCTGCCGGTACGTTTTGAAAACACCCTGCTGACGAGCTCGCTGCTGCCAGGGCAACAGCTACAGGATCAGCTTGCCCTGACGCTTGGGCATAGCGCATCGGTGGCATCGGTGGTGTATGTGCGTGATGTCAGTGGCAGCGAGCCGCGCGTTATCAGGGGCAGCATCAGCGTCGGGCTGGAGCCGGGTGAATCGACCCCCATGCCCGAGAACGGCGTGGCGGCCAACATCAGTCTAGCAACGGTAGACCTTGATGCGTGGGAGAAAGTCCTTTCCAGATCGGTGGCTGGCGCAGTAGCTTCAACCGCACCAAGCACAGCAAGCGCAGCAAGCGCTGGTAGCAGCAGCGTTTTCTCCGGCGCTTCCCTGGCTTATTTACCCACCCAGTTGGCGATACGCGCCAAAGAGCTGCAAATCGAAGGCCGCAAGCTGCACAACGTGGTGGTTGGCGGTACCCGTGAAGAGCTGGACTGGCGCGTCAATATTGACGCTACAGAGCTCAATGGTTATGTCCAGTTCAGGCAGCCGCGTGGGGGCGAGGCGGGGCTGGTGTATGCGAGGCTGTCGCGCCTGAACCTGGGGCAAAGTAGCGCCAACGATGTAGAAAACATTCTGGATGAGCAGCCCGCCAATATTCCGGCGCTCGACATTGTTGTGGACGACATGGAACTGCGTGGCAAAAAATTAGGGCGAGTTGAAATTGAGGCCATCAATCGCGGTGCGCAGGCGGTAGCCCGTGAAGGCGGTGCGCGTGAATGGCGATTAAACAAACTCAGTATCATTCTGCCGGAAGCCGTGTTCAAGGCCACAGGCAATTGGACAGCCATCAATGCCCAAGCTGCCCCACCCAGCGCCACGGAGCGCCAGCGGGCTGGATTCGAGCGCCGCCGTACGGTGATGAACTTCGCACTGGATATCGCTGATTCTGGCGAGCTGCTCAAACGCTTTGGCATGAACGATGTCATCAAACGCGGCAAGGGCAAAATGGAAGGCCAGGTGGCCTGGGCTGGTTCACCACTCAGTCTTGACTACCCCAGCATGAGCGGGCAATTCAATGTGAATATCGAGTCAGGGCAGTTTCTCAAGGCCGACCCCGGCATTGCCAAGCTGCTGGGTGTGCTGAGTCTGCAATCACTGCCGCGTCGCCTGACGCTCGATTTTCGGGATGTATTTTCAGAAGGTTTTGCCTTCGATTTTGTGCGCGGTGATGTCAACATCAGCCAGGGCGTGGCGGCCACCAACAACCTGCAGATGAAAGGTGTCAACGCTGTCGTGTTGATGGAGGGCAGTGCCGACATCGCCAAAGAGACGCAGGACATCAAGGTGCTGGTGGTACCGGAGATCAATGCCGGAACAGCTTCGCTGATTGCCACGGTCATCAACCCGGCGATTGGCCTGGGCACCTTTCTGGCGCAATTTTTCCTGCGTCGTCCTTTGATAGCGGCGACCACGCAGGAGTTTCATATTGACGGCAGCTGGGCCAACCCGAAAATTACCAAGATGGAGCGCAAGCCATGAAGATTGCAGCTATACAGATGGTGTCTTCGCCAGACGTGTACGCCAACTTGGACGCAGCGCGCAAGCTGCTCTCGCAAGCGGCTTCAGAAGGTGCCGAGCTGGCGGTGCTACCCGAATATTTTTGTTTGCTGGGCTTTAAAGACACCGACAAATTGCAGATTGCGGAGCAGCCGGGGCATGGGCTGCTGCAGGACTTTTTAAGCCAGTGTGCAAGCGATCTCAAGTTGTGGATTGTGGGCGGCACCATACCCTTGGCAACCGGGCCAGCCGATGAGCAGGCGGCCAGGGTTTTCAACAGCACGCTGGTCTACAGTCCGGCAGGTCAGTGCGTGGCACGCTACGACAAAATGCATCTTTTCCGCTTTGACAACGGGCAAGAAAGCTACGATGAAACGCGGGTGCTACAGCCCGGTAGCCAGCCGGTGACCTTTGATTTGCCTTCCCTTGATGGCCATAGCTGGCGGGTCGGTTTGAGTATTTGCTATGACCTGCGCTTTCCCGAGTTGTACCGCTTGCTCAAAGCCGACCTGTTGCTGGTGCCCAGTGCTTTTACCTTCACCACCGGGCAGGCCCATTGGGAAATATTGCTGCGCGCGCGCGCCATTGAAAACCTCGCCTACGTGCTGGCTGCAGCCCAGGGCGGCCGGCACGATAACCAACGCCAGACCTGGGGCCACAGCATGGTGGTAGACCCCTGGGGGCAGGTGCTAGCTCAGCGCAGTGAGGGCGCGGGCCTTGTGATGGCCGATGTGTACAAGGCGCATCTGGATCTTCAGCGGCTGCGTCTGCCAGCTTTGACGCACACAGTGTTGTGAGGCCTTTACCTTGAGCGCGTGGGCCATGGCGCTTCTCAAGCGGACGAGCCGCCATGTGGGTGTGCGGCGCTCTGTGCTCTGGTTGTTGTTGCTGGCGCTGCTGCTGGCATTGCTGGGTACGCTGGTGTGGCTGGCAGGCCGCTATGAAGCCAGCCAGATACAAAGTCGGCTCGAACGGGATGCCGCAGAAATCGTCACCGACATTCGTACCGGTCTTACCCGTAATATCCAGGGCTTTCAGGCGATGGCGACCCTACAGTCCAATGATCGCCCGACTGATGAATGGCAAACACCAGTGGCCTCGGTGCTGCGCGAACATCGCGAGATCATGCGCATGGAGTGGCGCAGCGAGTCGCTCGAAGTGCTCGCCTATGCAGACACTCCGTACCGCAGCCCGGTTTTTGAGCGCATGGGGCGGGCGACGGCGCAGGCCGATGTCAGCCTGGCCTGCACCACCGCGCGCCGCGTGAGTGGCCCGGCTTATTCCACCAGCTACTTCATGCCGCAGTCGGATGGTCTGGGGTTTGAAATGCTGGACATGTGTATGCCCATCGTGGCATCGGGGCGGCTGGTGGGCTACACCGTGGCCACCTATTCGCTACAAGACATCCTGGCTGAACTGGTCGGCAAGCAAATGGCGCGTGGGCAAAGCCTAGCGTTCACCGAGGCCGATGGCACGCGACTGGCGTTGTATGGCACGCCCTCGCGGGGCAACCGGGTTTACGTGGCCCAGCAACTACTGGATTTACCCGGCAACACATTGGTGCTCAGGCTGGAGAGCCGTCAGGGCACACCCGCACTTTTTCCGAATGTGCTGACGGCGCTTGTGACCGCCATGTCGCTAGCCTTGATGGCCGTGCTGTTTTTGCTGGCGCGCGACATGCGCAGGCGTCTGAAGGTTGAGCACGACCTCGGCGAAGCGCTGGCTTTCAGAAAAGCCATGGAAGACTCGGTGCTGACCGGCTTGCGTGCGCGTGACTTGTCTGGCCGCATCACCTACGTCAACCCCGCCTTTTGCCAGATGGTGGGTATGCCGGCCAAGGACCTGCTCAATCACAGCTTTCCATCGCCTTACTGGCCGCCCGAATTTGCAGACCTGTACCAGCAGCGGGAAGCCATTCGACTAGCGGGCAACAACCTGCCCAGAGAAGGGTATGAGTCGGTTTTTATCCGACCTGATGGCACGCGGTTTCCAGTGCTCATCATGGAGGCACCACTGATCAACGCGGTGGGTAAGCACACCGGCTGGATGAGCGCGATTCTGGATGTGAGCGAGCAGCGCCGCGTCGAAGAGCTGTCGCGCGCCAGCCAGGACCGCCTACAGGCGACGGCGCGGCTGGCAATGATTGGCGAGATGGCATCGCTCCTGAGCCACGAGCTGAACCAGCCACTGGCAGCTATTTCAAGCTACGCCACGGGTTCGCTCAATCTTCTCAGAGACCAGTTGGACGAGGGTGTTGACAGGCCACCCGGCCGTGTCGTGCTTGCTGATGTGTCGCGTAGTGTGCCGCGTAACCTGTCCAGTGATCTGCAAGGTGCCATGAGCCGCATCGCCGAGCAGGCCGAGCGGGCCGGCAAGGTGATTAAAAGCGTGCATGACTTTGTGCGCCGCCGCGACCAGACCCGAGAAGCCGTTGAGCCGCACGCCTTGCTCGATGCGGTGATGCCGCTGGTCAACCTGCAGGCCCGCAAACTGTCGGTCACGGTTGTGATCGAGGTAGACCCGACATGCGAGCCTGTGCTGTGCGACCGAACCATGGTTGAGCAGGTGCTGCTCAACCTGTCACGCAACGGTATGCAGGCCATGCGTGACGATGCCGAGGGCGTTGATGGGCAGTCATCCTGTAGCAGCGCCCGCATCCTGACCTTGCGCATCAGGCCTGCGGCATCCAACGCGCACAGCAGCTGGGTCGAGTTTTCAGTGACGGATCTGGGTGAAGGCATCAACCCCGAGGTGGCGCAGCAACTGTTCACGCCTTTTTTCACCACCAAGGCAGAAGGCATGGGGCTGGGCCTGAGTCTTTGCCGTACAGTGATTGAGCAGCATGGCGGTTTTCTCTGGTTTGAGGCTGTAGCGCCGCGCGGCACAACTTTCAGCTTTACCCTGCCCGTAGCGCTAGCAACCCTGCCAGCGTAGCAATCAGCCATCATCTGAAGGAGACCTATGGAGCCTATCCACAATGCCACGGTTTATATCGTTGACGACGATGCTGGCGTACGCGAGGCACTGGCCTGGCTGCTGCGTTCGCGCCGTTTGCCGAGCGAGTCTTTTGACAGCGCCGAAGCCTTTGATGCGCGGATTTCCTCAAACTTTGCAGTCAAGTCACCGTCTTGCGTGTTGCTCGATGTCCGCATGACGGGCTTGAGTGGTTTGGCCATGTTCGAGAAGCTGATTGCCTACGGCCTGCTGCCGTTGCTTCCGGTTATTTTTTTGACTGGCCATGCAGATGTGCCAACGGCGGTTGCTGCCGTCAAGCGCGGGGCTTTTGATTTTTGCGAAAAACCGTTTTCAGACAACGCACTGGTAGACCGCATCGAACAGGCGCTTGCGGCATCCGGCGCTGCGCTGGCCGTGCATAGTGAATCCAGCGGCCTGCAGGCGCGGCTGGACGGCCTGACCGATCGTGAGCGCGATGTGATGAAGCTGGTGGTCGGCGGCCTGCCCAATAAGCTGGTGGCCGATCAATTAGAGATCAGCGTGCGCACCGTGGAAGTACACCGGGCTCGTGTGTTCGACAAGATGGGCGTTAAATCGGCGGTTGATCTGGCAAACTTGCTGCGTAATATCTAGGCAAGGTTTAGTCGTTCAGGGCTTGTCCGCAGGTTTGTGTTTACTTTCTTCAGGATTGTTTTTTAACTCACCATTTTTACGGCCCGAGAACATCGTCCACCACACAATGAACACCAGCAAAACCAGTGCCCCAAACGCTTCCAACAACAACAGAGTCATGATACACCTTAAAAAAATCGCACAGTCCAGTGTAGTCATCGTTGTCACTTGCATGTTGTGGTCGTGTGCGGTTCGCACCAGCACGCCGCCCATGCAGCGCCAAGCAGACGCGCAGCCCAGCACCAGCACGCCGCGCCGCATGGACGACGGCGCAGCCTTGCCGCCAACACTTGGACAGGGCAAAAGCCGTTGGGTGGCGGTACGCTGGGCCGATTTGCCCGGCTTTGATGACGACAAATTATTCGAAGCTTGGAACGCATGGCTGAAAAGCTGCGAGCGGCCCGGCAGCACCTTTGCCCCGTTGTGTACTGATGTGCGGCGCCTGAGCATTGCCTCCAGTGACGAGCAGCGCGCGTGGATGATGTCGCGCCTGCAACCGTATCGGGTTGAGTCCCCGCAGGGCCAGGTTGATGGCCAGCTCACCAGCTACTTCGAGCCGCTGCTCAAGGCCAGCCGCCAGCCAGGTAATGGCTATGAGGTGCCGCTGTACAAAGCCCCCGCAGCTTCAAGCGGGTTTGGCACACGCAAGCCCTGGTTCTCGCGTCAGGAGATTGATACCCTGCCCGAAGCCAGGGCCGCATTAAGAGGTCGCGAGATTGCGTACCTGGCTGACCCGATTGATGCCATGCTGCTGCATATT
>JBKJOH010000327.1:0-8308 GCA_046593295.1 Polaromonas sp.
ACTTCAATTTCAGCGGCGACATGGTCAAGCAGTCCGTCGGCAGCATGAGCGGCGGCGAAAAGGCGCGGCTGGTGCTGTGCATGATCGTCTGGCAGCGCCCCAACCTGCTGCTGCTTGACGAGCCGACTAACCACCTAGACCTGGCCACGCGCGAGGCGCTGTCGATGGCGCTCAATGAGTTTGAAGGCACCGTCATGCTGGTCAGTCACGACCGCGCCCTGCTGCGCGCCGTGTGTGACGAGTTCTGGATGGTCTCGCAAGGCGGCGTTGCGCCGTTTGACGGCGACCTTGATGACTATCAAAAATATCTGCTCGATCATGCCAAGCGCCAGCGCGAAGAAGCCAAGAAATCTGGCCAGACGGTTGCGCTACCAGTCGTTGAAGCAAAGTCTGACGCTACTAAATCAGTAGCTTGTAACGCTCATAAACAGGACGTTTCAGCCTCTTTTGAAGGTAAAAAAGCCCCGAAAATGGCCTCCCAGAGCACGCCAGAGCAAAAAAAGCTCGAATCACAACGCCGCCAGCAGCAATCTGAGGCCAGCAAGCCTTTGCGCAAGGAACTGGAAAAAATCGACCAGAAAATGCAGGCGCTGAATACCGAAAAAACAAGCCTTGAGACCTTGCTCACCACGGCAAAAGCACCACTAGAGATCGCCCAGACCGGCAAGCGCCTTAAAGCCATCGAAAACGAAATGGATACACTGGAAGAGCGCTGGCTGGAATTGACCGAGCAGCTTGAAACCACGACGGTGTAGAGTGGGGGCAAAGGTTTTCGAATCATGCCCACAGCACTCCACATGGCCGCCAGTGATCCCATCAATAGCGCAGCGTTAGAAGCAGCCGTCAAACGCAGCCGCAAACTGCTCAACAAACGCGCCATGATCGCCGCGGCGGCCAGTGCCGTGCCGGTGCCCGGTCTCGACTGGGCGGTTGACGCGGCCATGCTGTCCAGGCTGATTCCCGAAATCAACAGGGAGTTTGGCCTCACGCCGCAGCAGCTCGACCGGCTTGATCCGAAAAAACGCGATCAGGTCCAGAAGGCCGTGACTCTGGTCGGTTCGGTCCTGATCGGAAAATTCATCAGCCGGGATTTGGTCATCAAAGCCGCCACCAAGATCGGCCTGCGATTGACAACAAAACAGCTCGCCAAATACGTGCCCTTCGCTGGCCAGATCGTAGCCGCCACCGTCGGTTATGCGGCGATACGCTACTTGGGCGAAGAGCACATGAAGGACTGCATACGTGTGGCGCGGCAGGCGCAGCTGGAAGTACCGCTGCTGGGCTACTCCGCCTGATCGCTGCTTGCCTCGCCCGAAGGGGCTTGGCGCAATCCATGAGCCAACCAGGGCGGCGCAGCCTGCATTCACCGATGGTTTGGAGCGAAGAACTGATCAAGAAAAAAGGACCTGACTTTTCAGTCAGGTCCTTCAAATATTGGTGGGGCCTGCGGGGGTCGAACCCACGACAAACGGATTAAAAGTCGGAGCGATATAGTATTTGCCTGTGTTGATTAACAGTGATACAATCTATATAAATCAACAACTTAGACGAAAAGCACTGGACAAGTTTACAGTGTGATTGTTGATTGAAATTCGTCAAAATAGGCAAAAAGTGGCTACATGGTGGCTACATGGAAAGGAAATCAACATGGCACGACCAAAGAAAAGCGATGCACCCGACCTGACGCAAGCAATCGAGCTGACCGCCGGGGCAATCGAGCGTCTGACCTGCCCGACTGACAAGCAACAGGTGTTTCTACGCGACAGCAAAGCGCCGGGGCTACGTGTGCGTGCAACGCCTGCCAGTGCAAAGAACAAGGACGGCTTTAAGTCGTTCGTGTTTGAGAAAAAGCTAGACCGCCAGACCATACGCCGCACCATTGGGGACGTGAGAGCCTGGAGCATTGAAGCCGCCCGCATTGAAGCCGCCCGGCTTGCCGTGATGTTCAACACTGGCACCGACCCCCGCGAGGTGCAGCGCCAGCAAGACACCGACAAGGCCACAAAGAAGGCGTTGGCCGCTGCCCATGCCGTAACCGTCGGCGAAGCCTGGAGCGCCTATCTGGTGGCACGTCAACCGCATTGGGGTGAACGTCACTACCGCGACCATGTGGCACTCACGAAAGCCGGGGGCCTGCCTGCCGTGCGTGGCACCCGTGGGCTGGGTGTGACCGTTGCCGCGCCGATATATTCGCTTGTGGCACTGCCCCTGCGTGAACTGACATCACCAGTGATTGAGGCGTGGGCCGCGAAGGAAGCCAAGACCCGCCCGACAAGTGCCCGGCTTGCATGGCGTTGTCTCAAGGCTTTTCTGACGTGGTGTTCTGAGCAAGCCGAATATGCGCCCGTGCTGTCACCAGTCAATCCAGCCAAGACCAAAAAGACCCGCGAAGCATTGGGTAAACCAAAGGTGAAACAGGACGCGCTGCTGCGTGAGCAATTGCCAGCGTGGTTTGATTCCGTTCGCAAAATAAGTAACCAGACCGTTTCCGCTTACCTGCAAACCCTGCTACTCACGGGCGCAAGGCCCGGGGAAATCCGGGGTATGCAATGGAGCGACATAAACACCAAGTGGCACGGGTTGACCATCCGGGACAAGGTGGAAGGCGAACGGGTTATCCCGTTGACCCCGTATGTCTCGCAACTACTGCACGCCCTGCCCCGCCGCAATCAATGGGTGTTTGCCAGCAATCAGCGAGGCGGTGTAAAGGTGTCCGGCACGATGGCCAGACCGAACACAGCATTTGCCCAAGCCTGCAAAGTGGCTGGCATTGATGGCCTGACCTTGCACGGGTTGCGCCGCTCGTTCAAGAGTCTGACGGAGTGGCTAGAGATACCCGCCGGCGTGGTGGCGCAACTGATGGGACACAAACCCAGTGCCACGGCTGAAAAGCATTACACCGTGCGCCCGCTCGACCTGCTGCGTGTGCATCACGAAAAGATTGAAGCGTGGATTCTGGAGCAGGCCGGCGTGCAGTTCGACCCCAAGGCAGAGCCCGGCAAGCTGCGCGCAGTGGCTGGCGGCTTGCAATCTCAGTAAACGTAACTACAATAACCAATGAAAGTAATCTTTGACCCTGACAAGGACGGGCTGAATGTCGCTAACCACGGGTTGTCGCTGGCGCTGGCTGAGAGTCTGGAGTTTGATTTACTTATCTGCCATACCGATGACACCCGGCATGACTACTACGAGCAGCGAATGATTGGCTTCGCACCGATTGGGGACACGGTTTATTGTGTGGTGTTTGTGGAGCGAGAGGATGACGTGATGCGCGTTATCAGCTTGCGCGAAGCGACCAGAAAAGAGGTGAAAGACTATGCAAGTCAAATCTAAATCAGGCCGGCTGTTCAAGCTACCGACACTCGCGGAGGATGCCGCAATCAACGCTGGCATCGCCAAAGACCCGGACACCTACGAAGTGAGCAGCGCAGAGTTTGCACTGATGCGCCGCCCCGGCAGACCTTTGGGCAGTGGTTCCAAGGTGCAGATTACCCTGCGCATTGATGAGGACGTGGTGGAGAAATTTAAGGCATCTGGAGATGGTTGGCAAACCCGCATCAATGATGCCCTGAAAAGCTGGGTGCAAAGCCATGCATAAGAAAGTGCTGGGCGTGCGCAAAGCTTCGGGCTTGCATTTGTCGGTGACCCGTCAGCACAATGAACCGGCCACGGCATGAGCACTACATTCAACAGCATCAAACGCGGCCTGCTGGAGGCCATTGAACACGCGGAAGGCCGTGCGCCACATGGCCCGGCACTGGTACTGCTAAACGTCATCGCACACAACCCTAACGCTGTCATTGAGGCGCTTGCAGCCTGATTCGTTTTGCCCCAGCTAGGCCAGCGTGACCTGTGGACAGCACGACAGACGGCGAAGGAGCGCAAGCCCATCAAACGCATGGCCGCGCCTGAAGTGGTGACTGGTTGACTCGTTGAATTGATGCCAATACAATAAATAACAATGCAATTCACCTTTGACCCCGACAAGGACGCAGCCAACATTGAAAAGCACGGGCTATCACTGGCAGATGCGCCGCTGGTGTTCGACGCACTGGACAAACTGACGCTGGAGTCCCCAAAGGCTGGCGAAGCCCGGTTAATGGATGTTGCGCTGGTGGAGGTGGCTGGCGTGGTGCTGGTACTAGTGTACGTGAAGCGAGAGACTAACGAGGTGCGTGCTATCTCATTGCGCCGGGCATCGAAACAGGAAAGGACGCTGTATGCAAACTATCAAAAAATCGACTGAGAAAACAGGCACCGACTGGGAACGTGTAAAGCGTGAGGCCGGGCAGGATGCGCCGATACCATTCACCCCTGAAAGCGACCCCTACGACCCTAACGATGCCGCCGCCGTCGCCGCGTACTGGGCTGGCGCGACCATCAAACGAGGCCGGGGCCGCCCTACCGTTGCGACCAAGCGCCCAACGCTGAACATGCGTGTGGATGCTGAGGTGCTGGATGCATTCAAGGCGACCGGCCCGGGCTGGCAGACCCGCATCAATGCCGTGCTGCGCGATGCCGTGGCGCATGGCCGCACCTGAGTTGCAAGCCGCATAAATCGTTTTGCCCCAGCTAGTCCGACCTCGAAGCCCGGACGAAAAGCGGGATACCTTCACCCGCCTGCTGGGGTTCCTGATTGAAGGGCACCTGAGAGAGTGCGGATATGAACGGTTTCGTCCCATTGGCTGGCGTGCTCAAGAGCCACTTCAAAAAGTCCTTCGCCAGTCTACCAACACACATCCAAGCAAGAGTCACCAAAGATTTTGCACCCTGGCCCTGGGACAAGATGACACCGGACGAACGTCGTAATCGTGCGAATCTCAGGGACTATGAAAATGACCCGGCAACCCGCGAGGAGCGTGAAGGCTTAAAGGCGCTTACAGACCCCGACAGCCCAAGTTATTCCGAACAAGAGACCAAGCGTCTGCGTGGTGATTTCCTGCCTGAGAAACCCCCACCCATCACACGCCGCAACAACCTGGTTCCTCTGACGTGGGTGGATCAACCGACCCATCAATTGGTGCCGACGGTTCAACGTTCGAAGATGGGCGCCGCATCACTTCGGCTGACGGGGGGCACTGTTGCCGTGTCTGATGCGCCCGAGGTGGTGGTGCCAGCGAGTAGTCCGGTTTTGTCTGGCACTGTGACGCACACGACCAAGACACCGCGCCGCGACATTTTGAATCCAGTTATCGAGCTGGCGCAAAGCCAATGCCGCAATCGACTAGATACCGCTGAAGTGTGGGCGCAATTGGGGGAGCTTGCTAAAAATAAAACCACCCCGCTTTTCGGTGCAACTGAAGATGGGTTGCAATATCTGGACAAGGGAGTCGCTGCCATTTTTAAGCGCGATGCACTCGACAAACGGCTACACCCGGAAAAGCGAGGAAAACCCGGCAAACGCCGCTGACCGCCGCGCACCGCCGCGCACCGCCGCGACTAGTGCATTATCCGAATATGTGTCTATTGTTACGAACCATCACAACTACGCCGCAAGGCAGAAAGATGGTTCAACATGGAAACAGCAACCCTTCACCGCACCGGGGCCGCGCAAGCATCCCCGCTGCTGAATTCGCTGATGGCGAAATACCCGCCCTTGAGCGCGGTAACAAATCCCAACGTACCAACTGAGCAGGCCGGGTTCTACTTAGACCGCCGCCCACAAACCATGCGGATATGGGCGCTGACCGGGCATCCAATCATGCCCCGCCGCATCAATGGCCGCCTGGCTTGGCCCGTGGCTGAAATCCGCCGCCTGCTGGGGGTGACGATATGAGGGCCGCGTTGTATCGCCTTGCACTGGCACTGGCGCTGTGGTGCGCTGCCCCGTGCCGCTGGTTTCGGAGGGCCGCCAAATGAAAAAAACCACGACACCTGCCAAGACGAACGTGGTTTCTGGCGAACAACTTTCGTTTCTACCGCCGCCGCCATTTTGCCCTAGTTGGCCGACCCGTGGAACCCTTGCCGACAAAGCATTGGGCATTTTCATGGATGGCCGAATGATTGACCATCCCGACTTTGAAAACATCACGCAAAGCTGGCGACTCGGGGCTGTGGTGTTTACCCTTCGCGCACTTGGATGGCCGATTGACACTATCGAGATTCCAAGCCCGACAGAGCAAACCCCCGACCGGGTAATTGCCCTGTACAAACTGGATCCAAAATACACCGCGCAAGCCCTAGCGATGAACGGGAGGGCTGCCCAATGATGGCCGACACCGACCGCGCCCATGACGCGCTGAACGCGATACCGCACGACCTGCCGCGTGATGACTGGCACAAGGTGGGACGCGCTGCCATTGCTGCCGGGCTTGACGTTGACGCGCTGATTGACTGGAGCCGCAACGCTGGCAATTTCAAAAGCGAGCAGGACGTTCGAGCCGCTTTCAAGACCATCACGCCCGAGGGTGGAACGGGTGCCGGTACGTTGTACAAAATCGCCGCTGGGCACGGCTGGCGCATGAATGGCGACAAGCCCGAGCAAAGGCCTATGCAAGTCACTAGGAAGGCCGCAGAGCCGCCGCGCAAGCCTGCCCCTGGCAATGGCCCTGCCGGGGTGTGGAGTCGCGCTGTAGAGGCCACAAACGAGCACAGTTACATCAAGGCAAAGCGAGCCGCCGGTGTGCCGTTGGATGGCCTGCGCGTGCTGCCTGCGAATGACACGCTGCGAATTGCTGGCGTGAGCATGGCTGGTGCGCTGGTGGTGCCAGTTCACCGCGCCGATGGTTCCATATCGAGCCTGCAATTTATCGCACTGCCCGAGGTGGCAGACCGCTTGAAAGCCCAAGGTAAGTCCGGTAAATTAAACTTGCCCGGTGCCACGATGGAAGGCTGGCATACGGTGGGCGAGCTGGTGCCCGGTGGCGTGATTAATATCTGCGAGGGAATCGGTACTGCATGGGCCTGCTGGCAGGCGACCGGGGCCGCTGCTGTGGCCTGCTGTGGCTGGGGCCGGGTTGCGAAGGTGACCGCTGAACTGCGCCAGCGCGACGCATCCGCCCGGCTGGTGCTGGTGCCTGACGTGGGCAAAGAATCAGACGCTGAAAAGATAGCCCGTGAGCATGGCTGTGCTGTAGCAGCGATGCCCGAGGGTGAAGCGCAGAACTTCGATGCGAACGACCTTGCACAGCGTGAGGGGCCCGACGTGCTGGCCGACCTGCTGGAAGCTGCCCGCGAACCTGCAAAGCCTGAGCCGCGTTACAAACTGCTGAGTGCTGCCGACTTGCGCGACCTACCGCCGCTTGCATGGCGTGTGCGTGGCGTGCTGCCTGCCGTGGGACTGGCTGCATTGTTTGGCCCGAGTGCCAGTGGTAAATCATTCCTTGCGTTCGATATGGCCGCAGCCATTGCCGAGGGGAAAAGCTGGTTTGATTGCCGGGTGGAAGCCGCGCCCGTGGTGTATGCCGCTCTTGAAGGTGAAGCCGGGTTCAAGCTGCGAGCGCAAGCGTGGGAGACAAGCCGGGGCCGCAACCTGCCCGATGGCCTGCTGATGATGATGCAAGGTTTCAAGCTGACCGAGCCCCAAGACGTGAAAGATTTTGCCGTCGTTGTTCCTGCTGGTGCTGTGGTTTTTCTCGATACCTTGAACAGAGCCGCGCCTACCGCTGACGAAAATTCATCAAAGGATATGGGCGAGATTTTGCAAGCCGCCAAGACCTTGCAAGCCATTACCGGGGGGCTGGTGGTGCTGGTTCACCACACGGGGAAAGATTCAACCAAGGGGCTGCGTGGGCACAGTTCATTGTTCGCTGCGATGGATGCCGCCGTGGAAGTCTCACGCGATGGCGAGCGCCGGGAATGGAGGGTAGCTAAAAGCAAAGACGGTGCCGATGGTGACGCGCACCCGTTCAAGCTGCAAGTTGAAACGTTGGGGCTTGATGACTATGGCGACCCGGTGACTTCGTGTGTGGTGCTGCGTGATACCGCCGTGCAAGACGTGCAACGGGTGAAGGTTCCACAAGGAGGCAATCAACGGCTGGTTTATGACGGCATTCGTGGCCTGTTCAAGGATGGCGCTACAGGTAAGCCGGGAGCCCCGCCAACGCGCCCGTGCATTGATTTAGAGGCCGCTGTAATCGCTGGCGCTGGCCGTCTGACCTGCCCCAGCGACAAGCGAACTTCACGCGCCAGAACGGCAATAGCGGGCATGGTGGAGCGCGGTTTGCTTGGCCTGAATGAAGGGTTTTTATGGACACCCGGGTTCGACAGTTAAACGCGTAAGTCATTGATCCATATAGGGGCGAGATGCAATCGCTCCACTACAAAAGGGTTAACTGGGTGTTCAGAGTCGGTTTTTTGATGCTCAGCG
>JBKJOH010000330.1:0-2864 GCA_046593295.1 Polaromonas sp.
GACTTCCAACGGGTAGTGCAGCCGTTTTAGCACCTTGCGCAGCTCGCCTATCATCGCCATTGGGGTCGTCTCTGTCATGCCGATATTGTCAAGCATGGCTTACTGCGACAGAACCCCGCTAGCTGCCACCTGCGACAATTGGCAACCTATGAATCACGCCCTCAATGGTCACAAGACCGTTATCTTCAAATAGTGTATGGCTTCGTTAGCGCGCCTTCCTCCCATCCAGTGCCTGCTGACATTTGAAACACTGGCACGTCTGCGCAGTGTGACGCAGGCCGCAGAAGAGCTTTGCGTTACGCCTAGCGCAGTCAGCCACCGCGTCAAGCAGCTTGAGCAAATCATAGGCACCAAGCTGTTTGGCCGGGCTGATTTTTCACTCACCACGGAAGGCAGCGAATACTTGGCGCATGTACGTGAGGGCCTTGCCACCCTGCAAAAGTTTCCGGGCGCGGCCGGGCAAAGTGGCACACCCGGTAAGCGCAAGTTGCGCCTAGCTGTTACGCCCACATTTGCGCGCTCCATACTCATTCCACGGCTGCGTCAGTTCACCGAGGCTTATCCCGAGATCGACCTGACATTGCAGGTGAACATACCGCTGCTGGACGTGGTGGCCGAAGACGCTGATCTGATCGTGCGTTTTGGTACCGGTCGCTACGCAGACATGGAGCACTTTTGCATCACCGAGGACGATGTCACGCCGTTGGCCTCCCCGGATTTTGTGCGCGAGCATGGCCCGTTTGAGTGCGCGCAAGATCTTGACGGCGAGAGTCTGCTGCGCTCGCCACTGGAACCCTGGCGTACCTGGTTTGCGGCAAACAAGCTTGACTGGCCGGAGCCGGTTGACGGCTCACAATTCAACGATATTGGCCTGCTGTGCGACGCTGCTGCGGCAGGTATGGGCATCGGACTGATCCGCCTGAAGCTGGGAGCGCCCTGGCTTGAGAACGGTGCGCTGGTGCGCCTGGGCAGCAATGCTGTTTTTACCGCCAACGTGCTCAGCCCGCATGCCCACTATCTGTGCTGGCGCACCGGCACCATGGACCGCTGGGAATGCGCAGCCTTTGCAGACTGGCTAAAAAAATCAGTGGGGTTTTCATTTCACGCTACAGCTTAAATTTCTTCAACCCAGAGACGGCCACTTGCTCTAAAGTCTTTGTATCAAAACAGGATACAGACCATGAATGCAGCCACACGCCTGCCAGAGCATCAAATGCTTGAAAGAGCCGATCGGCAATCGCAGGTCGTCCGCGCACTTGAGGCGGCACTGCCCAAACATGCTCTGCTGTGGAATAGCGAAGACACCACGCCCTACGAGTGCGATGGCCTAACGGCTTATCGTGAGCGCCCGCTGGTGGTGGCACTGCCTGAAACCTATGCCGAGGTGCGGGCTGTTCTTAAAACCTGCTATGCGCTGGATGTGCCCGTGGTGGCACGCGGTGCAGGCACGGGCCTGAGCGGCGGCGCCATGCCGCATAAATTGGGCGTTATCCTGTCGCACGCCAAATTCAACCAGATTCTAAAGATGGACCCGGCCAGCCGCACCGCCGTGGTGCAGGGCGGTGTGCGCAACCTGGCGATTTCCGATGCCGCCGCGCCGCATGGCCTGTATTACGCGCCCGACCCTTCCAGCCAGATCGCCTGCACCATAGGCGGCAATGTGGCCGAAAACTCGGGCGGCGTGCATTGCCTGAAATACGGGCTCACGCTCCACAACGTACTCAAGGTCAAAGGCTACACGATTGAGGGCGAAGAAGTCGAGTTTGGCAGCGCTGCGCTGGATGCCCCCGGCTACGACCTGCTCGCCATCATCATTGGCAGCGAAGGCATGCTGGCCGTAACCACCGAAGTCACCGTCAAGCTGATTCCCAAGCCGCAACTGGCGCGCTGCATCATGGCCAGCTTTGATGATTTGCGCAAAGCCGGTGATGCAGTGGCAGCTGTGATTGCGGCTGGCATCATTCCAGCGGGCCTGGAGATGATGGACAAACCCATGACGGCTGCGGTTGAAGATTTTGTACACGCCGGTTATGACTTGACTGCAGCGGCGATTTTGCTCTGTGAGTCTGACGGTACGGTAGAAGAAGTTGAAGAAGAGATTGGCCGCATGAGCGAGGTCTTGACCCGCTGTGGCGCAACGGCTATTGCTGTGAGCCAAAACGAAGCCGAACGTCTGAAGTTTTGGTCTGGCCGTAAAAATGCTTTTCCGGCCAGTGGCCGCATCAGCCCGGATTACATGTGCATGGACTCGACCATTCCACGCAAGCGCCTGGCCGATATTTTGTTGGCCATTGCCGAGATGGAAAAGAAGTACCAGTTGCGCTGCGCCAATGTATTTCATGCGGGTGACGGCAACTTGCACCCCCTGATTTTGTTTGATGCCAATGATGCTGACCAGTTGCACCGCTGCGAACTGTTTGGCGCTGACATTTTAGAAACCAGTGTTGCCATGGGCGGCACGGTGACAGGCGAGCACGGTGTCGGCGTGGAAAAGCTCAACTCGATGTGCGTGCAGTTCTCTGCTGAGGAAAACGAGCAGATGTTTGGTGTCAAACGTGCGTTTGACAGCCGGGGTTTGCTCAATCCCGGGAAGGTGATTCCAACGCTGAATCGCTGCGCTGAATATGGGAAAATGCTGGTCAGGGGCGGCAAGATATCTCATCCTGACTTGCCAAGGTTCTAGCCGTGCAAGCCTTGCGCGGCTTGGCCTGGTTGCTAGCTTTTCAATCGGTCGGCGAACTGCTGGCGCGTGGACTGAGTCTGCCTTTTCCTGGCCCGGTCGTGGGCATGCTTTTGTTGCTTCTGGCATTGCGCTGGCAAGTGGTTCGTGAGCCTGTAGGCATATGCGCGGATTTCTTGCTTTC
>JBKJOH010000336.1:0-6005 GCA_046593295.1 Polaromonas sp.
CGCTGAGCATCAAAAAACCGACTCTGAACACCCAGTTAACCCTTTTGTAGTGGAGCGATTGCATCTCGCCCCTATATGGATCAATGACTTACGCGTTTAACTGTCGAACCCGGGCGGTCTTGGTCCAATCGTTTTTCCAGATTGCTCAAGCCACCAGTCATCTTTCTGATCGTCTGTAATAAATATTACTGGTTTGTTGTCAGCTTTGGCTTTCCCCAAAATTTGCTTCCACACGATCAAGTCGCCAAACTTCTTTTGTGGATCCCCTGTCGCGTCTTTTTTCCAATCTTTATATCCAGGCGGAATGGAATTTTGATAACGTAATTGCCCTTCAGTTTCAATGGCCTTGATTTGGGCATCCGCGAAAGGACTCCCCGTGCTTCCTGCAAAGATTATCTCCACTTGATTCAGAATCTCATCTTTCACAAACCGACCAACAACTAAGGATTTTTGCGCCTGAAGGTCAAGACAAACTGAGTCAACAAACAGTTTGAAATATTCAGATTTTTCCTCCGGCAGAAACGGATGCCTTTTGTTATTCGACAGCGTTTCTGCTAACTCGCCAATTACTTTGATCGCTCTGGAGTACTCCTCAGCCTGACCGGCGGTGACGCTCAGCCTATTTTTCAAAAATTCTTTGGCGGCTTGGTGTGGAAGAAAAATCCTATCCTTAATAGAATCCAAGGCCTGCATCAGGCTCTCTTTTGTGGCTGGTGAGTATCGATACAAGTTCAACAGCACATTTGCGTCAACGGCGAAAAGACAATTGGCCCAGAGCGACTCAAAATCTTCTAAAGTTGGTCGGAAATAGCCTGGAAATATTGAACGCATGGCACCCCTCAGATTTTGGTTAATTGGTCTCTGCTAACGACATAGATCATTTAGAAGTTCGAGAAGCTTAACTAAAAACATCCGATATCACCAGCAGCTCTGACCCGCCCCAAAAACAGCGCACCGCGACCAATCAGGTCAATCAACCCGGAAAGTGATGCAAGTGAGTGTGAGTCATGGATTGCGGGACAAGCCCGCAATGACGTAAGGATAAGGCCCATAGCATATGGGCCTTATCTGATGGCTGCTGTTGCCGTAGCGGTGGTCATCATAGTGAGGGCATGGTGCCACGTCTGGCGCGCAGACTCAATACCCTGTTTGATTCAATTCGCGATGTCGGCAAGCCTGGCGCGCCGCCGTAAAGCCCATGCAAAAACCACCCCCAGCACTGCAACCACCAGGCCGCCCAGCGCAATCACTGCGCTGCTGCCGATGCGGCTAATCAAGCTCGCAGCCAGCACTACGCCAAGCGACTGGCCGAGAAATAAAAACGATGCAAAGAGCGACACCGACATTCCGCGCGTCTCGGGGGCCATTTCTGTAGCGTTGGCCTGCATGGTGTTGTGGAACATAAAAAAACCAAAACCGGCCAACAAGCTCGCCGGTACGGCCACCATCCAGTGTGGTGCGTAGGCCAGCACACATGCGCCCACGCCCACCAACGTACCGCCCGCCAGCACCATGCGTTGCTGGTCAAACCTGCGGATCAAATGTCGGCCAACCACCATAAACAGCACGCCACCCAAGCCAAACAAGGCCACAACCGTACCGGCTAGCGTCAATGACAAGCCAAGCTTGTGGTGCAGGTGCGATGCCCAAATGGCCAGCACACCAAAACCTGCGGCCCCTTCAATCACGGCAATCAACAATAGGACGCGCGGCCACGGGCGGTTGAGGATGTTGAGTGCTTGCTTGATGAAATGGGTGGCCTCGGCGGCATTTTCGGCATCAGGGCCGATATTGGGTTGCGCCATATGCGCGGTATGCGCGGTCAAAACTGATTCTGACAACAGCTCTTTGCCTTGGGCGTGCAGGTCTTTGTAGAGCAGCAAGCCAACGGTAGCAAACAACACCGTTATGAAGGCAAAGGCCCAACGCCAGCCAAGCGCATCGGTTAGCAAACCGCCCACCAGTTGGCCACCCACAATGCCCAGCGTACTGCCCAAGCCGGTGCGCGTGAGCATTTCCTGCAAGCGATGCTTGGGCACCGTGTCGCCCACCCAGGCCATGGTCAGCGGAATCAAAGCTGCTGCGCCCAGCGCCATCAAAAAGCGCGCAAACACCAGCATGTCAAGGCTGGTAGCAAACACAGCGACGATGCTGCCCACGCTACAGCCCAGCGTGGCAAAGGTCACGATACGGAACTTGCCCAGCCTGTCGCCCAGCGGGCCGTAGACCAATTGCGCTGCGCCGTAGGTGATGGCAAACACAGACACCACTTGCGCCGCTTGCCCCAGGCTAACAGTGAAAACGCGCGCCAATTCGGGCAGCATGGCATCACAAATACGCTGCGCCGCCATGCTTGAAAACGTGGCAAACGACAGCAGCAGTATGGATCGCCGGGTGGTGGCAGAGACCTCGTGGGGGGTAGTAGCCAACACAGCCTTTAATACAGTCTTTGTCAACCTATGCGGCCTTCGAAGACATCAAAGCGCCTTGCCCAACCTGGCAACGCCCTCTTCTATCTTTGCCACATCAGCCGTGGCAAAGCTCAGGCGCAACGTTGATGCATCAGGGTTGCTGGCGTAAAACGGCGTGCCGGGCACAAAGGCGACGAGTTGCTCGATGGCTTTTTTGGCGAACGCATTGGCATCGCTCATTTTGCCGTTGGCACCCGTGAGGCGCGCCCAAAAGAACAGGCCGCCCTGCGGCTGGGTAAATTCAATCGCATCGCCCAGATCGCGCTGCAAAGCCTTGCCCATGGCTGCTGCGCGTTCTGCGTAAACCTTGCGCACATTGGCGAGTGTGGCCGGCATACGGCCTGCTTTTAAATATTGGGACGCGGTGGCTTGCGCAAAGATGCTGGTGTGCGCGTCACTGAACTGCTTGCACATGACAGCGTTGGCCAGCAGCTCGGCGGGCGCAATCATCCAGCCGACGCGCAGGCCGGGCGACAGCACCTTGCTTAACGAGCCGCAATAAGCAATCAATTCTCTGGAACCGGGCACGCTGGCGCTCAAAGCCAGCAGCGATGATGGCGGCACCGCGTTGAAGTAGAGGTCGCCATAGGGGTCGTCCTCAACAATCAGCGTCTGGTATTTGACGGCCATCTCAAGCACCCTTTTGCGGCGCTCCAAGCTAAGCAGCGCGCCGCTCGGGTTGCCAAACGTGGGGATGAGATACACAAACTTGGGTTTGTGCTGGGCGATGAGCTTTTCAAGCTCGTCGGTGTCAACCCCGTTGGCATCAATCGGTGCGCTGATGAGCTCTGCGCCATACAGGCGAAAGCACTGGATAGTAGCCAGAAATGTGGGCCCTTCAACAATGACTTTGTCACCCGGCGAGATCATGGTTTTGCCAAGCAAGTCAAGCGCCTGCTGGCTGCCGGTGGTGACGATCAGGCCTTCAGGCGCAACCGCCACGCCCTTCGTGGCCATGAACTTCGCCAGCTCTTCACGCAACGGGCCGTAGCCTTCAGTTGCGCCATATTGCAGCGCAGCGCCGGCCTCGTTTGCCAGCGCTTTGGCAGAGGCCTCACGGATGCCTTCAACATCAAACATGGCCGGGTCAGGAAAGCCGCCGGCAAAACTGATGATGCCGGGCTTGCCCAGCAGTTTGAAGAGTTCGCGAATGGCGGAGGTCTCGCAGTTTTTAAGGCGGTCGGCGAATTGCAGTGGCATGGGAAGAAGGTATTTGGATAAAATTTTTGGCTACAAACCGAGGTGCAGGCTGGAATGGTAGAACAGTGACGTAAGGGTATTTTTATATCGCATTAAAACGATATGTTGACAATATCGCATCTAAGCAATAAAGTGCAAATATCACTTCAAGGTGGTATTTTATGAGCACTCTTAAAACATACCCAATCCAGGCTTCTGCACAACTTTCAGTGCATCTTAAATCGTTACGGAAAGCGCGTGGACTGACGCAAACTGCATTGGGCTCGCGTATTGGCATCAAGCAGGTTCGAATGGCCGATATCGAAAAAAATCCTGGTGTCGTCAGTCTGGATCAGTTGATGCAGGTACTGCACGCGCTGGATGCACGGCTGCAACTGCTAGATACGCATACCTACGCCGACACCCCGCCCGTAACGGCTCTTGTCCTAAGAAGCCCCCCAGCTGACTGGTAAAACCATGGCGTTCACCGACCTTGATGTATGGATGAACGGCCAGCGCGTAGGGCTTTGGTTCTGGACGCGCACGGGTACCACGGGCTTTCGCTACGACGATGCCTGGCAACAGTCACCCAACGCACGGCCTTTGTCGGTTTCATTACCCATACCCGCTGGCGGCGGTGACGTGATGGGCGAAAAAGTAGAGCACTACTTCGACAACCTGCTACCCGACAGCACCCGCATCCGCGACCGCTTGCGTCGCCGCTATGGCACAAACTCCACACGCGCAGCGGACTTGCTGGCAGCTATCGGCAGGGACTGCGTGGGTGCGTTGCAGCTAATGCCGCCAGGCACAGTCCCACCACCCCACAACCAGATAGACAGCACACCACTGACCGACAAGCAGGTGGAGACACTGCTGGGTGAAGTCACGGGCGATGGCACCGACAGCAGCGCACTCGGGATTGACTTTCGTATATCCATCGCAGGTGCGCAGGAAAAAACCGCTTTGCTTAAAGTTGGCCATCGCTGGCACGTACCTGAAGCCGCAACACCCACTACCCACATTTTCAAGCTTCCCCTGGGACTGGTTGGCAACGTGCGCGCCGACATGTCGGATTCGGTAGAAAACGAATGGCTTTGCGCTACGCTGCTGCGTGAACTCGGATTTGAAGTGGCCACGACAGAGATGGCCCAGTTTGGTCGCCAGAAGGTGTTGATCGTCGAGCGTTTTGACAGGCGCTGGATGGATGGCAACAGATGGATCGCACGGTTGCCACAGGAGGACTTTTGCCAGGCAACCGCAACGCCCGGTGAATTGAAATACCAGAGCGACGGTGGCCCGGGTATTCGCGAAGGATTAAACCTGCTGGCCAGTAGCAGCAAGCCCATTGCTGACAGGCTTGCCTTTATCAAAACCCAACTGGCCTTCTGGCTCATGGCTGCAACCGACGGCCATGCCAAAAACTTCTCGATCTTTTTAGAACGTGGCGGTGGCTTTCACATGACCCCGCTTTACGATGTACTGTCACTCTGGCCCATCATCGGCAATGGGGCTAACCAGGTCAGCCCGCGCCGCGCAAAACTGGCAATGGCTTTGAAAGGTAAAAATACGCACTACCACCTGATTGAGATTCATGCCCGGCATTTTCAAGTTCTAGCGTTGCAAAGCGGCGTTGCCGGCGCGTTCGATGAGATGGTGGGGCTGGTGCTGCAAACGCACGATGCACTGGAGCGTGTGGCTGCGCAGTTGCCCAAAGGTTTTCCGCAAAAGGTCTTTAACCCGATCCGCAAGGGCATGATGGCGCAAGCTGAAAAGTTTATGGATGAAATTTGATTGATGAAAACAACCGACATTGCTGCCTTCTTTGCCACTCTCAAAGCCGCCAACCCGATGCCGGTGACCGAGCTTGAATACACCAGCGTGTTCGAGTTATTGACCGCCGTGTTGCTGTCGGCACAGGCCACAGACGTGAGCGTCAACAAGGCTACGCGCAAGCTGTTTCCAGTGGCCAATTCACCGCAGGCTATGCTTGACTTGGGGCTAGATGGCGTTGAAAGTTACATCAAAACAATTGGGCTTTTTTACAGCAAGGCCAAGCACCTGCTGCAAACCTGCGAGATGCTGGTAACGCAGCACAATAGCATCGTCCCCCGCAACCGCGAAGCCTTGGAAGCTCTGCCCGGCGTGGGTCGAAAAACGGCGAATGTGGTGCTGAACTCGGCTTTTGGCGAGGCTACGATGGCGGTGGACACGCATATTTTCCGCATCGGCAACCGCACCGGGCTGGCACCCGGAAAAACGCCGTTAGAAGTGGAGCTGAAACTGCTCAAACGCATTCCACCCGAGTATTTGGTGGACGCGCACCACTGGCTGATCTTGCATGGCCGCTACATT
>JBKJOH010000373.1:0-6981 GCA_046593295.1 Polaromonas sp.
ATTTGTTGGGCTACAGCCCGAAACAGGATTCAAAATCGCATTTTCAGGCAATTTTTTGACCTCAAAGCTAAAAGTCAGCTACGATTGCCTGTTTTTTTGAGCAACCAGATAATGAAACAGGCCGAAATGCCAGCCGTTCGTCGGTAAGCCGTGTGACGGCGCTAACACTGCTAACCGCAACAAAGATGCTCAAGTGCCTGCAAACTCAATGACCGCCTGACGGTCTGATGCAGGCTGCACTTGTACACGGCGTTGTTGAATAAATCGAAATTGAGGCGAAGGCGTCCCATTTCCATCGCCATTTCAGACTTTCACGGAGATCGACATCCCCAGATTGGTCATCCGATTCAGTGCAGACGCACTGATCCGCGCCTCAGTTTTCTGCTGAGGTAGGGCGCGTGCTTTCATCGCGCCACCGACCAAGTGATGCGCCCTTTTTCTGCGACCACTTTGATATGTTGATCACGCTGGGTGTCCCCAGCCTCAGAACGTACGGCAGTCTTGTGCGGTGGAATGACAACCTTGGCATTGGGTTGATGGGCTAACACAGTCTGTGAAACAGGTTCGCCATCGTAGGCACCAGTCCCCAATGAAGGTATCGAACGGGGTCGTGATTTGGGCCAGCAGATCACCCACCGCAGTGGGGTCACCGACCTCTGGTGTTGTCAGTTCACTCGCCAATACCTGATGGGGCTCGTCAATCGCAAGATGCAACTTGCGCCCTGTGCGACGTGCCGGGACGGCGTGCTTTTCCTGGTGCCACTCGTCTTTGCCGTAGACTTTCAATCCTGTGCTGTCGACAATGACAACGCTTCCTGGTTTGAGAGCGCTGGTCCGCAAAATAGCTGGCAAATCCGCAGAGCGTTTGGAGATACAGCTGAAGTCCGGGATCGCGATGGTGGCTCCCATCAACCGCGCAATAGAGGTCATGAAGCCTTCGGTCTGGCGCAAGGCGAGCCCGAACACCTGGCGGATCAAGATGGCAGTATCGATTGCATGATCCGAATATTCTTGTGGCCTGCCTCGCCTGCCAGTCTTGGCTGGGTGCCATTTGTCAACCGCCTCTTGCGTGAACCAGATAGTGATGTCACCGCGATTGCGCAAGGCATCGTTGTACTCGGCCCAATTGGTGATTTTGTAGAGCGCTTTCTTGATCTTGTGGCATCGACTTTCGTTGAATTTATAGGGCATGGGCTTCTTGGCCGGGCTGTTTGCCCAGAATCATGCCCAAATCGCGAACGGATGGTGCAGAATCCGATTTATTCAACAACGCCCTGAAGCCATGCGCGTACAGACCGGCGGCATGGGTGGCGCGTTTGTCTGGCCGTCGCTGATTCGCAAGCTCGACAGGCTCGATGAAGGCTACAAGTCCTGAAAGCGCTCAGGTGGTTTGGCTGCCTGAATGTCAACTAAACACCGACCAGCGACAACACGGGCGCAGCTGTTGGAGCGGCCACTAGAATCAGGAACAGGCCGAAAAGAATCTTCGCAATGCTGGCAGAACCGGCAGCAAGTCCGCCAAACCCCAGGGCACCGACAATCAATGAGATCACGGCAAAAATGATGGCGTACTTCAGCATGATGTTCTCAAACAGCGCGACCGCCTACTATGATTCAAATAATCCGGGGTGCGCAAACCCATTCATCTTGGCGCACACTGCGGTGCTGTTTTCTCTCACAAGGAACCCCTCATGCCATCTTTGTTTGACCCCGCCCACGCTGGCGACATCCTACTCGCCAACCGCATCGTCATGGCACCGCTTACGCGCAACCGTTCACCAAACGCCATACCACCCGAGATTGCCGTCACTTACTACGCCCAGCGCGCCAGTGCAGGTTTGCTGATTACCGAGGCAACGGCCATCAGCCACCAGGCCCAAGGCTATGCAGACGTACCAGGTCTTTACGGTACCGAGCAGCTCGATAGCTGGAAGCGCGTCACCCATGCGGTGCATGAGGCCGACGGCAAAATCGTGGTGCAACTCTGGCATGTGGGCCGCGTCTCGCACACCAGCTTGCAGCCTGATGGCGGCGCACCTGTAGCACCATCGGCCATCACCGCCAAAACTAAAACCGTATTGATTAAAAATGGCGCGGCAAAGTTTGTTGAAACATCAAAGCCCCGAGCACTCAGTCTTGAAGAGCTGCCCGGCATCGTTCACAGCTATGCAGCAGCAGCCCGCAACGCGGTTGAAACGGCGGGCTTTGACGGCGTTGAAATCCACTGCGCAAGCGGCTATTTGCTGGACCAGTTTTTAAAAGACGGCTGCAACCAACGTGAAGACGATTACGGCGGCAGTATTAAAAACCGCGCCCGTCTGTTGCTTGAAGTGACGCGCGCTGTAGCGGACGCAGTAGGCGGTGGCCGCACCGGTATTCGCCTGGCACCTGTCACGCCCTCGAATGACGCGCATGACAGCAACCCGCAGCCGCTGTTCGACTACGTAGTGCGTCATCTAGCCAAACTCAACCTCGCCTACATCCACATCATCGAAGGCGCAACCAGTGGTGAGCGCGAGTTGCCCGATCGCCCGTTCGACTACGTCGCCCTGAAAGCCGCCTACCGCCAGGCCGGCGGCAAAGGCGCGTGGATGGTCAACAACGGCTACGACAAGGCGCTGGCTGAAAAAGCTGTAGCCGAGGGCGCAGACCTCGTGGCCTTTGGCAGGCCCTACATCGCCAACCCGGATCTGGTCGAACGCCTGCGCAAAAATGCGCCACTCAACACGCCCGACAAAATGACATTTTACGGCGGCGGTGCCAAGGGGTATACCGACTATCCGGCGCTGTTCGCTATCTAATCAGGAGCTGGTAACGCCAGTATTGATTGGGCTACAGCCGATATTTACCTAAAACTCGCTATGCCAGCGCACGCTCAAGACCTGCACCGGCCCGCGGGCGCGGTTGTAGCCGGGATTGGTGAGATGCTGAAAACCTAGGCTTAACGCCGTCTGGAGTTTGCCGACGCGCACTGACCATTCGGGCAAGACCCAGCGGTAGTAGGTTTCAAAAATACGTTCGCTGCTGTAGTTGAGTTTGCCGTCGCCCAGAAAAGCGCCTTGCCCACCTGCTGCAAGGTAGTCACGGTGCGTGGCTGACAGTCCATTGATGGCGTAGGCCAGGCCTACCCGGTCTTGCTGGCGGCCCCACCGCGCACCCGTAAACTGCCCGCCAAAAGACACTTGACGGTCAATTTCGGTGAAGGCATAGGTCTCCAGATTGCCGCTGTTGCGATTTGCGCGGACAAACAGGCCTTCGTCTTCGCCCAGCGGTGCCTCAAGCGTTGCGCCCCAGCCGGTTTTGGTTTGCGGGCGGCGTACCAGTGACAAGTTGGGCACGCCGCCCAGTGCCACACCTTGGGCTATGGCATCAGCAAAGTTGCCAGCGATGATGCGATTGCGAAACACCAGCAAGCGCCCGCGCATCGGCCCGGCCGGTAACGCTACGGGCAGGTTGCCGTCTACTTCCAGCTGGTCACCAAACTGGCGGCCAAGATTGCCATCAAGTGGCAGGCCATTGCTTTCCTTGGGCTGCATCGTGCGTCCGGCCCGCACCGACCAGGCTGGTGTGCGGTATTCAAGAATGGCACCGCTGGTATAGCCGCGGGCATCAGCCGCATAGTCCCACGCGCCATGCGTTAAAAACGACCAGTTCAAAAACTGCTCGCGCGAATCTTTCGCATACGGGTTGTTGTCGAAATAGTCGAGTAAAGAAAACGTGCCTGCGGTAATCGTCCAACGGTTGGAGGCGTAGTTGCCGCCCAGCTCGTTGAAATCTGCATCGACTTTCACCAGCTCATCGCCGACATCAAATCGTTGCTGCACAAACAGCCGCGCCTTGTAGCGTCTGAGGCTGGTGGTGCTGCCGCGCTGCAGTTCGCCATTGCTGATGCCGCCTGCGCCCGTCAGGTTAGACAAGGGCACACCCTGCGAGCCTTCAGGATTGAAGTGCAGCTGCGCGCCTTTCCACAATCGCGCGCCAAGGTCAGCGGTAGTCGTGAAGGAATAGGATTTTTCGCGACTCGAAACGAGCGAGTTCTGGCCGCTGTAGGCCGCATTGAAAGAAGGTTTGAGCTGCCAGATATAGGTTGCCTGCGCATGAAAACCAAACTGTGGTGTTTGCGCTAGCTCCGTACTTTGTTCTTGGTTTGATGGCGCTTGAGCTTGCGCGGGCGCGGGCCAGAGCGCTGGCGCGCAGCACAGCAGTGCCATGGTCAGCCGTTCGACGAGGGTTTTCAATTTGTGCGGTGACATCGCAAAATTATCCGTGATGCCGATGCCCAATGCGGTCATCACCATGTCATAAAACCGTAGTCGCAAAAGTGATGCTGGCCCTCAAACCCGATGCCTCACCGACTGGCGCAAGCGTCAAGCGCGCCCCCAATAACTCGGCGTATCGGCTGACGATAGACAGCCCCAAGCCCGCGCCGCCTTGCGTACTGGCGCTGTGGTCTGCTGCGCCGCGCACCCAGCGGCCCCGCAGTTGCTCGGCTTCTAGTGCGGTCATGCCGGGCCCGTTGTCGGTGACGGACAGCACGGTGCTTGCGCCTAAGCTACTCACGCTAACCGTCACCTGCGGATGTTCGGTACGGCCATAGCGCAGCGCGTTGTCCAGCAGGTTGCTCAAAATGCCCTCGACCAAGGCCGCATCGGCCAGCACGATCACGGTTTCATCCAAGCCCTCACCGCCCAAGTCCACGGCCGCCGCATCGGCCTTGGGTAAAAACCGCAGTAGCACGTTGCGCGCCAATTCATTCAGCGCCACCGGCTCCAGCCGCAACCCGGCTCTAGCCTCATCAGCCAATGCAAGTGCCAGCAATTGCTCGACCATATGGCTGGCCCTGGCCTCGCCGCGGGCTATGCCTTGCAGTTGTTCGCGCCAGACCTGCGGGTCAGCATTGGCCAGTGCATAGTCGGCCTGCGCGCGTATGCCCGCCAGCGGGGTGCGCAATTCATGCGCAATGTTGCCCGCAAACTCGCGCTGCGCCTTGATGCTTTCGCTCAATCGTTCCAGCATGGAGTTGACAGCCAGTCCGAGGCGTTCTACGTCGCGTGTGCTGGCACCCGTTGTGACCGAAGACGGCACGGGTGTGAGGTCTCTCGCATCGCGCCTGTCTACCGTGCGCTGCAACTCGGCCAGCGGCTGCAAATCGCGCTGTATGACACGAAGCAGCCACCAAGCCAGCAGCAACAGCAGCAGCGCTTGCAGCACCACCGAGTACATCAACATGCGGTGCAGCAGTCGGCTGCGACTGGTTGATGTTTGTGCCATCACCACCGTAAATTGCGTTGGCTCACCCCGCCGCAGGCTGACGGCGCGCAGATCACGGCCTTGAAAGGTGATGTCGGTAAAACCAAAAAGTGCCTCGCCCTGCAAGGGCAAAGGGCGCAACCCCGCATGGCCCGCCACCAGTGCGCCGTCGGGTTTGAAAACCGCAAAGTACACCGACTCGCTCTGGTCAAATAGCAGCGAACCCATCTCACGCGGCGAAAGACTTAGCACCGGGCCGCTATCGCCCATGCGTACATTGGCGGCAACTGCGTAAGCGTCATCGAGCAGGGATCGGTCAAACGCCTGGCCCGCAAAATAATTGGCGACTGACAAAGCCACGGCCGTACCCAGCGCCCACATCACGACCAAAGGCAAAACAACATGAAGCGCCACACGGCTGCGCAGCGAAGGTTTTCGGCCAGCTGCTGCGCTAATGCCGGAAGTGCTGCTCATACCTTGCCCGCTTCTTCACTATTTTCTTCAAGCACATAGCCCAGCCCACGCAGCGTGCGAATGCCGACGCCATTGCCGGAGAGCTTTTTACGCAGGCGCGATATGAAGGCTTCGAGCGCGTTGTCACCCAGCGCGCCATCGGTTTCCGACAGCTTTTCCGACAGCACGCGCTTGCTCACCACGCGGCCCGGCGGTGTCATCAACTCCCACAACACTTCAAATTCGCGGGCCGGCAAATCCCAGGCTTCCAGCGTTTGGCCCTGCTTGTCAGCCTGCAAAAAAAAGCGCCTGGCCTTGCGGTCAAGTACCAGCAGGCCAAGCTCGACGCGGTCGTCAGTGCCATGCACGCGGCGCACCAGCGCGCGCAGGCGCGCTTCCACTTCGGCCAGGTCAAACGGTTTGCCCAGGTAGTCGTCGGCCCCGGCATCCAGCCCGGCGATGCGCTCGTCCAGGCGGTCGCGTGCGGTGAGCACCAGCACGGGGGTGCGGTCGCCCCTGGCTCTGGCTTCGCGCAGCACCTCCAAACCATTGCCCAGCCCCGAACGTGACAGGCTGGAGACTGGCAAGTTCAAGTCCAGTAGCACCGAGTCATAAACCTGTACGCGCCACCAGTGGCGCGCCTCGTCCATGGTGGTGGCCAGGTCGACACGGTGACCCGCGTCGTTAAGGCTGCGCAGCATGACAGTCCGCAGCGCGGCATCGTCTTCAACTAACAATATTCGCATAAATTCGGTTCTGAGTGCTCTAAGTATTTATACGCAGTGGGCGGGTCAGCTACCCGTCAGGGCTTGCAAGCGATAAACACGGATATGAGCATACGACAATTATTTCGCGCGTGGATACCCATCACAGGCATGGCACTGGCTTCGACCTTTGCTTTGGGGTTAGTGTTGCCTGCCGAGGCTCAAACCACCACCACTTTTTCCCTCGCGCAAGCCTTGCAAGCAGCGCGCAACAACCTGGATGTGTCACTGGCCCGCCGCGCGCTTGCCGCAGCCCAGGGCGACGTGCTGGCTGCGGACCACGCGCCCGCCCCCACCATCAGTACCAAGGCCGCGTCCATCGACCTGCAAAACGGCATTGGCGGTGGCAATCTGTTTTCACAAAAACGCATCGACAAATCAATCGGCGTGGACTGGACCGGGGAGCGCGGCAACAAGCGCGAACTGCGCACCGCCTCTGCGCAACGCAATGCAGCCGCGGCGCAGGCCGATATTGAAGACGTCAGCGTCCAGCAGCAACTGGCCACCGCGTCCA
>JBKJOH010000043.1:0-3489 GCA_046593295.1 Polaromonas sp.
GTTTATGCCGGGCTGATTGAAGAGCACGAGCACCAGATGGTGCAAAACGTATTTTCGCTCGACGACCGCCTGCTCACTTCATTGATGCTGCCGCGCTCCGATATAGAGTGGCTGGACGCATCTGACACCCTGGCTGAGGCCATCGAAAAGGCCGGGCAAACCGGGCACTCGTGGTACCCGGTTTGCCGTGGCAGCCTGGACGATGTGGTGGGCGTGGTCAACGTAGCCAAGCTGCTGGCTACGCATGGGCAAATTCAAGCTGATGCGCCTGCGGCTACTGACCGCATTGGTGTGTATGCCGTGCCGGCTGTGTTTGTGCCGGAAACCCTTAGCGGGATGGAACTGCTTGAGCAGTTGCGGGCCAGGTCTACGCGCATCGTGTTGGTGGTCGATGAATACGGCGTGGTGCAGGGCCTGATGACGCCCATGGACATGCTGGAAGCCATCACCGGCGAGCTGCAGCCCGGCGCACAGGTTGATGCGTGGGCCACCCAGCGAGAAGACGGCAGCTGGCTGATTGACGGCGTCATGCCGGTGGCAGAACTCAAAGCCCGGCTTGACATTAAAGAGTTACCCGAAGAAAGCCGGGGCCGCTACAACACCGTGGCTGGCTTGCTGCAAAGCGTGTCGGGCCGCTTGCTACAAACGGGCGAGCGCGTGGAGTGCGCCGGATGGGCTTTTGAAGTGGTTGACCTTAACGGTAAACGCATCGACAAAGTGCTGGCCAGCTTTATCGGCGAGCCAGAGACATCCTGACGGGTAGCGATCAGGGCCGCGTGGCACCAGCGCGCACCGACGGTGCAACCGTAATCAAGACATCGTTGTTGCCAAAGCTGCCGTTTTGAATCTGCACGTTCGCCACGCGATCTGCCTTGGTAAACGTCAGCAAACTTAACTTGGCAAAAGAGCTTGAAGTCAATATCCAGCCCGAGCCCGGCAGGCCAGCACAGCTTGCTTGAGGTCGGCTACCTAGCGCCAGACAAGCCAGGTAAGCCAGGTAAGCCGGGCAAAACCGATCAAAACACTTGCGTGGCCACATCAGCCAACATCATCAACACAGCAAACCCCATCACCGCCACACCGCCCCAGCCAAACCAGCGGGTTTTGATGCCTGAGGTGAATGGGCCCATGACTTCTTGTTTGCTGGCCAACAGCATCATCCCAGCCATGATGGGCACCGCCACCACACCGTTAATCACAGCGCTCCAGTACAGCGCCTTCATCGGGTCTATGGGGGTGAAGTCCATGCCGGTACCAACCACCGTTGCCACCACGATGACGGCGTAAAAGTGCTTGGCTTCAAACCAGCGCCGCTCCAGACCATCGGGCCAGCCAAAGGCTTCGGCGACCGCATAAGCGCTTGAAGAGGCCATCACCGGCACAGCCAGCAAGCCAGTGGCGATGATGCCGCCAGCAAACAGCGCAAAGGCAAAGTCACCTGCCAGGGGGCGCAAGGCCTGCGCGGCCTGCGCCGCCGAGGTCACGTCATGGATGCCCGCTGTGTACAGCACCACCGAGCCCAGCAGCATGATGAAAAACGCCACGGTATTGGAGAAAAACATGCCGATGTAGGTGTCGCGCTTGACGCGCTTTAAGTCGTGGCGAATCTGCTTCTCGGTGCCCACCGCACCTCCAGCAATACCGCCCTTCAGACGCAACTCTTCAACCTCCTGCGAGGCCTGCCAGAAAAACAGGTAGGGTGAAATCGTGGTGCCCAGTAACGCCACAATCATCATCCAGTAGCCGGATGTCCATTGCAGTTTGGGTATCACCAGGTCATGCAGCACCTGGCCCCAGGGCACGTCAACCAGAAACACGGCGATGACGTAGGCAAACAAAAACAGCGTCAGCCATTTTAGTATCGGCGCGAGCTTGCGATACGGCACAAACACCTGTAGCAGCACCGTGATAACGCCAAACGCCACTGCATGAAAATGCTGGCCACCACCGACCACTAGCTGTAGCGCCTCGCCCATGGCGGCGATGTCGGCCGCAATGTTGATGGTGTTGGCCACTACCAGCAGCGCCACCATGGTCATTAAAAAAGGTCGGGGGGTGTGGTCACGCAGATTGGCGGCCACACCCTTGCCCGTCACGCGGCCTATGCGCGCACTGACGAGCTGAATCGCAATCATGAAGGGCAGTGACAAAAACACCGTCCACAGCAGGCCTGTACCAAACTGCGCCCCGGCCTGGGTGTAGGTGGCTATGCCCGACGGGTCGTCATCAGCCGCACCGGTGACAACACCGGGACCGACGTGGCGCAGAAAGGACGGGAAGCGTTTGAACATGCGGGCAAGCCTAACACGCAGCTGTTTTGCACTCAAAAGACTTTTTCAAGCGTTTTTAATGCCTTTTTTACCCTTAAAAGTAGCTACAACCCAATAAATACGGGCGTGATAAGCTACAAAATCAATAGCATTCGAAAGTCATTGACGTTGGTGTGGGTGGGGCCGGTGACGACCAGATCGCCCAGCGCATCGAAATAGCCGTAGGCATCGTTGCGGTCGAGGTAGGTGTCGAGCTTCATGCCTTTGGCTGCCGCGCGCTGTAGCGTGTCGGGCGCAACGTAAGCACCTGCGTTGTCTTCACCACCGTCAATGCCGTCGGTGTCGGCGGCCAGTGCATACACGCCGCTCTGGCCCTGTAGCGCGAGTGCCAGGCCCATGCAGAACTCGCCAGCTCGACCGCCCTTGCCTTTTGGCGTGCCTTCCGGCCGCTTCTTGATGCTCCAGAAACTCGCGTGGTCTTGCCTTAGGGTTGGGCGTGGGAGCGGTGTCGTTCATGCAAAAAATCTCCTGTTCGAAATCTCCTGTCCGTATTGTGCCGCGCAGCTGCCTGCGTTTTATCTCAGGCTAGGCGGGCACCGGCCCAGTCACGCAGCGCATCAGCAAACTCATGCACCACGGCTGGCTGCTCGCCGCTTCGGCGCAGCAGGTAGACGTCGCCTCTGACCTCACTTCCCCCGCTGGCCTGCAAGTTCTGGCCCAGCTGGCAGACGGCCACGGCATCGCGCCGCATTCGGGCCAATGATGCCGGTACCAGCGACACCCCAAGCCCCGCCGCCACCAAGTTGAGCACGGACGGAATCTCAACCACCTGCTGCACGATACTAGGTGCAAAACCGGCGGCCACGCAGGCATCAAACAGACGCTGCGCAAAGACCGAGGAGTCGAGCCGCAAAAATACAAAATCCTCGCTCTTGAGCTCCAACAACCGGACTCGCGTGCGCGTGGCCAGGCGATGGCCCAGCGGTACAACCAGCACCACCGGATCGCGCCAGAGCAGCACCGATGCCAGTGGCCCATCAGCCGGTAACCCACGCATCAGGCTGATGTCGAGTTGCCCCGCCCGCAAGGCCTGCACATGGTCGGCCGGCCGCATTTCCTGCAACACCACCTCGACACCGGGCCGCTTTTCACGAAACTGCTTGATGAACTGCGGAAAAGGCCCCAAAAAGTGCGAACCCGACAGACCTATCGTCACCCG
>JBKJOH010000223.1:0-4702 GCA_046593295.1 Polaromonas sp.
GCTTGCGCGTTGCGCGCGTCCAGCAGCGTCTTTTGCGCTCCGCGCCATTGCTGCCATTGCTGGGCCAGTAGTTGCGTGGGCACCGCGCCGTAAGAGTCGAGCAGGCCGCGCACGGCATCGGGCCGGGTCAGGCTTTGCCAGGCGTGCTGGCCATGAATATCAACCAGCTTGTCGGCGATGTCTTTAAGCTGCGTTGCCGTTGCTACGCTGCCGTTGATCCATGCCCGGCTCTTGCCTTGCGCATCAATCGTGCGGCGCAGCAGCAGCGTATCCTTTGGATTGCCTGCCGTAAAACCAGCTTCTTCAAACCATTCAAGCAAACTTGCCGGGCTGTCAAACTCGGCACTGATCTCGCAGCGCTGCGCGCCTTCGCGCACCACACCCGCATCAGCCCGCGCGCCCAGCGCCAGTTGCAGGGCATCAATCAAAATTGATTTGCCAGCACCAGTCTCGCCCGTCAGCACGGTAAAGCCATCTCTCAAGTCAAGATCGAGTTCCTTGACGATCACGAAGTCGCGTAGCGAAATACTTCTCAAGCTCATGCCACGCCTTCATTCCAGTGAAGTTTTTTGCGCAGGGTGTCAAAGTAGCTCCAGCCCTTGGGGTGCAAAAACCGCATCTGGTGCTCAGACCTTCGCACGCTAATCCGGTCGCCATGAAGCAGAGTGGCGAGCGACTGCATGTCGAAGTTGGCGCTGGCATCCCGGCCTGCCACCAGCTCGACCGTGATCTCGCCGCTGTCTGACAGCACGATGGGCCTGTTCGACAGGGTGTGCGGCGCAATCGGCACCAACACCCAGCCCGGGATGGACGGGTGCAACAAAGGCCCGCCCGCAGAAAGCGCGTAGGCGGTTGAACCTGTCGGCGACGCAATGATGAGTCCATCGGCTCGCTGGTTGGATAAAAAACGCCCATCCACCTCTACGCGCAGCTCCACCATGCCGGCAGTCGCACCGCGGTGGACCACCACATCGTTCATGGCGTTGGCGTTGAAAACGCAGCGCCCATCACGCACCACTTTGGCCTGCATCATCCAGCGGCGGTCTTCTTCAAACTTGCCGCGCAGCATGGGCTCCAGCACGGTCTGGAAGGCTTCAAAAGCAATATCAGTGATAAACCCCAGTCGACCCTGGTTGACACCGATAAGGGGCACACCAAACTGCGCCAGCAGCCTGCCAATGCCCAGCATGGTGCCGTCGCCGCCCACCACCAGGCCTAGGTCGCAATGCGCGCCTATGCCTGCCACATCAAGAATCGGATACTGCGTCAGGCCCGTGTTGCTGGCGGTGTCTTGCTCAATCGTCACATCGCAACCCTGTGTACTTAAAAAGTGCGCAATGCTCTCCAGGGCAGAGCGCGAACCCTGGGCGTGGTACTTGCCAATAAGAGCGACATGGCGAAATTGCGACTTCATTTTCAAATTACATCACAAGATACGTCCTAGCTTACTTAGAATGAGCCAATGCTTGATGACCGCGCACGATTGTTGTTAAAAGCGCTTGTCGAGCGCTACATTGCTGATGGTCAGCCGGTCGGCTCGCGCACGCTGTCAAAGGCTTCCGGGCTTGAGCTGTCACCCGCCACGATACGCAACGTGATGAGCGACCTTGAAGAGCTGGGCCTGATCGTCAGCCCGCATACCTCGGCCGGGCGCATCCCTACCGCACGCGGCTACCGGCTTTTTGTAGACACCATGCTGACGATGCAGCAGGGCCAGTTCTCACACGGTAGTTCCATCGCCGCGCCACACCTGGCACCCGATCAACCGCAAAAAGTTTTGAGCAACGCGGCGCACATGCTGTCTAGCCTGTCGCAATTTGTTGGTGTAGTCATGGCACCCCGGCGCAGCTCGGTGTTTCGCCATATCGAGTTCTTGCGGCTTTCAGAAAAACGCTTTTTGGTGATTATTGTGTCGCCCGATGGCGACGTGCAAAACCGCGTCATCTTCACCGAGGCCGACTACACCCAGAGCCAGCTGGTGGAGGCTGCCAACTTTTTGAATTCACATTACGCGGGCATGGCAATTGAGGAAGTTCGCGAGCGCCTTCAACGCGAGGTCGAAGCCCTGCGCGGTGAAATCGCCACACTCATGCAGGCCGCAGTCAAGGTCAGCTCCGAGGCCATCGAGTCACGCGATGAAGTGGTCATTTCGGGTGAACGCAATCTTTTGACGGTCAGTGACTTTTCAGGCGACATGGGTAACCTACGCAAGCTGTTCGATCTGTTTGAGCAAAAGGCCCAACTGATGCGCCTGCTAGATGTGTCTAGCCGCGCCGAAGGCGTGCGCATTTACATAGGCGGTGAAAGCCAGGTGATTCCGTATCAGGAGCTGTCAGTCGTCACCGCGCCCTATGAAGTCGATGGCAAGGTCGTCGGCACGCTGGGCGTGATAGGCCCGATGCGCATGCCCTACGAAAAAATGATCCAGATTGTCGACATCACCTCCAAGCTTGTCAGTACCGCACTGAGCCACAGCAAGTAGCCATCTACAATATGCGCTGGTTCGGGGCGTTAGCTCAGTTGGTTAGAGCAGAGGACTCATAATCCTTTGGTCCACAGTTCAAGTCTGTGACGCCCTACCATTGTTCATGCACCTCAGAGCCTGTTTAGGCTTCTGTGGTGTTTCTACAAAAATTGTGTGTTTTCTACAAAATCACTAAATAGTTGGTGGAAACTAGAAGAAGTATGGCGCAACCTTTGTTTGAAGTATTCGGTTTTCCATATGACAACCTGAGCGCGGAGGCGAGCCGCAACCGAACTTCACGACTATGTCCATTTCAAGCGCCAGGCACCGCCTGTACAAAGGTTTCAGTATCTGACCCTTTAGGGGTGTGCTCAGTAGCTGACGGAAGGAGTGAAGCGATCACTTGCCCCACAAGGTTTAAGCAGGACTGGCTTATTGCAAAACACGCTGCAGAATTTTTCTTCCCTGCCGGCGCCTCTTACAAAATACTCCCCGAAATTAGGATTAAGAGTGGCGATGGTGGCTCTGCCGGCAATATTGACGTTGTCTTGGCTCAGGTTGATGAGGCCGGCAAGATTATTGATTTTGGTTCGATTGAAATTCAAGCGGTATACATTTCGGGAAATGTCAGAGATCCGTTTGAGTTTTTCATGCAAGATCCAAGAGCAAACGGGGCTCTTGGATGGACAGGCGCGAAGTACCCTCGCCCTGATTACTTATCTTCGTCTCGGAAGCGCCTGGCTCCCCAGATGATTATGAAGGGCGGCATATTCAAACATTGGGAAAAAAAACAGGCGATAGTATTGCACAGCGGCTTCTATCAAACACTACCAAAATTAGAAGAGCTGCCGCAGTCTAAAAAGGACGAGGCCGACATTGCATGGCTCATATACGACCTTGTCAAGCACAGCACCGAGGATCGTTTCGTCCTAACCCTCGTTAAGACCATTTACACAGAGTTCGGAAGCGCACTTGCAGCGATTACAACTCGAGACGCGGGTGATGTTGCAGACTTCGAAAACGTTTTGGCCGCTAAATTAAAAAAAGTTTGATCTGCTTGGCATTATTACTAACTCCATGATGTCGCGGTGATGAGTGCCGCGCATTGGCACTTTGCAAACTTTTAGATTACGTTCTGCCGCCATTTGCAGGACTTCCGTGTCGTCGTCGTAGGTCATTAAAAAGTCGCCGTTCACTTTGGCGGCCAGATCAAACAATCTGTCATGGTCAAGTTGAAAGTGGGTGTAAAGCCGGTTGCCGGCGCGCTTGCCTTTAGTGCCTGCGGTATATGGCGGATCAATGAAATATGCTGCGCTCTTCTTTCTCTTGTGCTCGTCCATTACATCCATTCCGTCGCCCTCAATGAAGGTGATTTTTTGACGAATAGTATCTATTGCACGAATACGCTTGGCCAATGTTTCAGGATACCAGCGCGATGCGATACCCTTGCCACTTTCTCCGTTTTTAAGCATCCCAGATCCCGAAGCAAGAATTCCACCATGGTTTATTCGATTACGTAAGACTGTCCGAAATCCTTCCTCTTTTGTTTCGACGTCCTTAGCATCTAGGATCGCCTGGCAGTTCTCTATTGATAGATCGAATCCTAAGATGCGCCTTGCCAGCCACTCGGCATCCCCTCCAAGTATCGTGCGCCAAACGGCAGCGACCATTGGGTCTTTTTCTACCAATAAAACGTGATCTGCCAGACCTTCAAAAGCAGCGGTTAAGCCTACAATTCCGCCGCCTGCGAAAGGCTCAATCAACACCTTTGGCGTCTTAATACTCCCCAGCCAGCGTCTTAGATCTGGGACGAACCACGTCTTCCCGCCCGGATACCTGAAAGGACTCCTTTGGGGTACCGATGCGACGTTAATAGCCTTCCGCTCGCTTGCATCAGAGGCGGTATTCTCAAAAAAATCTTCTTGTCTCAAAAGCATATCCTAAGGTTCCTTTAAGTTTATACGGGGTTGGTTGCAATTTCTGTGAGGGGTAACAGTCACCGAAGCGGTCGTACCTTTTCCCCTTTTCTAATCTTTACGTACTGCTCAGTCATCTGACGAGTTTTATGACCTAAGAGTGACTGAGCATGGGCGAGGTCGTTTGTGTCGGTGGCAGCTTTAGCCCGAATATCCCGGAACTGAAAATCCGCCTTGGCGAGCTGGCTGCCGTCATTGCCAGAATCAACGAACGACCGCGCCGGGCTATCAGTGCCTGGCTGGTTCAAGACGAAAACGGTCA
>JBKJOH010000243.1:0-3017 GCA_046593295.1 Polaromonas sp.
GAAAGCAAAAAGACTTCAAAACCGAAGTCTTGAAGCCTTTTAAAACACTTCACGATTGCCCTTAGCCTTACGGGTTTTTGGGGTCAGAGCCCAAATTCGACTAGCCTTTGGCTCGCCCGTAGGGCGCAGTGCTTGCACTGTAGCGAAATTGGTGTCTGACCCCAATAACCTGTAAGGGTCGTCGTGAGGGCTTAGTAGCCGCCGCGTCCACCGCCGGAACGGCCCCCGCCGCTACCGCCGCCGCCGTATGGGCTGCGGAAACCGCCGTCACTGCCGCCGCCGGAGCGACCACCGCCGCCACCGTAACCACCACCACCGCCAGAGCCGCCGCCGCCAGAGCCGCCACCAAAGCCGCCACCCGTGCGTGGGGGGCGAGCTTCCATTGGACGGGCTTCATTGACGACGACACTGCGGCCGCCCAAAGGCTGACCGTTCATGCCGGTGATTGCAGCCTGTGCTTCGGCATCGCTGCCCATTTCGACAAAGCCAAAGCCTTTGGAGCGACCGGTGTCGCGTTCCATCATGACTTTAGCGCTGGTGACAGCGCCGAACTGGCCAAAAGATTGTTGCAAGTCTTCGTCGCGAACGGAATACGGCAGATTGCCGACGTATAGTTTGTTGCCCATTAAGGGACTCCTCTAAAACACAAGATGCGGATGCATCAACAAAAGCGATGGGGTCCCGAAAGCACAACAAATCTTATACGTACCGCTGTAGCGCGCGAAACTGACCGATCACCTAACCTGTGCGAATGCGGACATTCACACCCGTACATTATGTGTCAGATAAGGGCTTATCAAGCAACTAGCGTAATTACCTAGTGACCGCTGCCGGTGCTAGATCCTAGCGTTGGCGCGGGCTGTCGTCGTCGGCATAGTTTCGCCACCGACCCATCGCCGCGCGCAGAATCAGCACCTGGTTCTCGAATTTCGGGCAGGCCTTGCACGCCAGAAGATGCAGCTTGAGTGCGATCTTGTCCGACAGATTGAGCGACCGGTCTTCTCTGGCAATCAGAAGGGCCGCCGCTTCTTTGCAGGTACGCATTAATAAGCTCATTCAGGGCATCGTTTCAAAAAATCGGAGAAAAATGGATGAAAAAAAAGACACTACACCCTACGTTGACCAAACCACTGGACGTTGAGGCATTCTTGTAAACGAAGCCGAGCGCGGTGCAACTGGACATAAAGGTTCGTCGGCGTCAGCGACAGTTCCTTACATACTTCTTCTGACGACAGTTCCAGCCATTCGCGCATCAAAAACAGCCGCCCCATCGCCGCCGGCAAGTGCTCCATACAGGCCTCGAGCACCTGAAAGAACTGCGCCTGCTGTAGCGTTTGCTCCGGATTGCCCCAGTCGTTGGGGGTCTCGGTAAAGTGGCCGTCGGCCTTGAACGACAGACGATCCAGCTCGTCGCCTTCGCTGTCACCCTCAAGGTCAGGCAGCGACACCATGCGCGCATTGCTGCGAATCAAATCGATCACCTTGTGCTTCAAAATGCCCACCAGCCAGGTTTTCAGTTGCGAGCGGTTGCCAAACGATTGCGGTTTTGACAGCGCTGCCAGCAAGGTTTCAGACACCGCATCTTCGGCCCAGTCGTCGTTGCGCAGTTGCAGGCGCGCAAAGCGGATCAGGTAGACGCGGTGTTCAACCAGCTGTTCTTCAAAGGTGGACATGGACAGAAGTCTAGCCGCAGTGTTGCTGCTTGCGCTTAAAACCAGGAGATTTTGTTCGCGGAACTTTGCAACAGGCGGCATAGCTGGCCTTGCCCGTGCTGCTGGTGCTGGGTCTGGGTCTGGGCGGTCGCTTTTCACCGCTGGGGCTGTTTGTGGTCAACCCGGTGGCCGTGATGTCCCTCAGCGAGATAGCCCCCGCCGCCTTGCAGCAACACGTGTTCTGGGGCTCCTTGCTGGCTGAGCTGGCGATTTACGGCCTGGGGCCTTTGTCTGTCGACAGGCTGCTTAAAAGAGCGCCTTAAAACAGTATAAAAGGCCATTTTTAACAGCTAAAAATGGCTGCGGCCCTTTAAATACGGACATAACCAGCTATAAAATAAGTAGCATCAAATGGTGCCGCTTACCAGTTGACTTCGCGATCCGGTGTTGCGCCAATGCGGTGAATCGACAGGTCGGCTCCTTCAAACTCTTCTTCCTGGCTCAGGCGCAAGCCCATACAGGCCTTGAGGACACCATAGATCGCAAAACCGGTCAGCAGCGCCCACGCAACGCCCATGGCGCTGCCTATCAATTGCGCGCTCAGACTCACACCGCCCAGGCCGCCCAGCGCCTTGCTGCCGAAAATGCCTGCCGCAATGCCGCCCCACAGGCCGCACAGGCCGTGCAATGGCCAGACACCGAGGACATCATCAATTTTCCATTTATTCTGCGTCAGCGTGAACATCACTACAAAAACGCCGCCAGCGACACCGCCCACCACCAGCGCGCCCAGCGGGTGCATCAGGTCTGATCCAGCGCACACGGCAACCAACCCGGCGAGCGGGCCGTTATGCACAAAGCCCGGGTCATTCTTGCCAAACGCCAACGCCGCCAGCGTGCCGCCGACCATGGCCATCAGGGAGTTGACGGCGACCAAGCCGGAAATCTTGTCGATGGTTTGCGCGCTCGTCACATTGAAGCCAAACCAGCCGACCGTCAAAATCCAGGCGCCCAGCGCCAGGAAGGGAATGCTGGAGGGCGGATGGGCCGAGATACCGCCGTCCTTGCGGTAGCGGTTGCTGCGCGCGCCTAGCAATATCACGGCCGGCAAGGCCAGCCAGCCGCCGACGGCATGAACCACGATGGAGCCGGCAAAGTCATGGAACTCGGCCCCTGTCAGCGACTTGATCCAGGCCTGCACGCCGAAATTCTGGTTCCAGACAATGCCTTCAAAAAATGGATAGACAAAACCGACGATCACGGCAGTGGCCAGCAGCTGCGGGTAAAAGCGCGCCCGCTCTGCAATACCCCCCGAGATGATGGCCGGAATCGCAGCGGCAAACGTCAGTAAAAAGAAGAACTTCA
>JBKJOH010000014.1:0-3499 GCA_046593295.1 Polaromonas sp.
GTCGAAGCGTTCATTGATGACCAGCCAGAACTGCACCGGCAACACCACAAAAAACGCCAGCACGAGGCTGCGGTGGTCGCCATGCCGGGTCGGCGAGAGCGTGATGAACTCGCGCAACGCAAAAAACGCCACGATGGCAAACAGCAGGGTGGCCACGGTTTCGCCCGAAGCCCAGCTTAGCCAGAACACGGTGCACACGACCCACGAGGTGTTGACCAAGCTGGTCAGCTCCTTGATGTCCTGAGTGCGGATGTCGTTGTCGCCATCATGACGCAGGGACATGACCAGCGCTGTGATGCTGGCAGCTATGAGGAGGCCAAAAACAATGACAAACAGCAGACCGACTTGCTGGGAAGGGCTGAGGTTGCGCAAAAAGCTGCTCATCAGGAATCTCTCAAGGCGATCACCGCCTGACGCGCACGCGTCAAGAAACTTCCGCGGTCTTCCCCGGCTTCCAGTGCCAGCGGTGCGCCGAAGGTGACGGAGCACAGGATCGGCACCGGCACGACCTCACCCTTGGGCATGACCCGCTGCACGTTGTTGATCCAGGCCGGCACCAGCACGACCTGCGGGAATTTCTGAGCGAGGTTGTACAGCCCGGACTTGAAAGCCTGCGGCTCTTCCTGGTTGCCCCGCGTGCCTTCCGGAAACAGGATAATGGAGTCGCCGCTTTCGAGCGCATCAATCAGCGGCTCCAGCGGGTCCTGGTCGTTGGTTTTCGTGCGGTCCACATAGATGGCGTTGAACACTGCCGTGGTGATCCACTGTTTGAACGGCGTTTTGGTCCAGTAGTCCTTGGCAGCGATAGGCCGTGTGATGCTGCGCAGTTCCTGCGGCAGCGCGGCCCACATCAGCACCAGGTCCGCATGGCTCTGGTGATTGGCAAAATAAATGCGCTGCTCGGCCTTGGGCGGGCAACCCTGCCAGCGCGCCTGCGCGCCGGTCAGCGCACGGATCACGCCGAGCAGGAACAGACTCATCAGTTTGGCAGGTAGATTCATGGCACGGTCACCCCGCCCATACGCGCCGCGATGGTGGAAGCGCGCGAAGCCAGGTAGCCCGAGCCGGGCCTCGTCTCGAAGTATTTGGGGCGCGGCAGCATCACCGCCAGTCGCGCGGCCTCGTAGGCGCTGAGTTTTGATGCCGGCTTGCGATAGTAGTGCTGCGCAGCAGCTTCGGCGCCGAAAACGCCTTCACCCCATTCGATATTGTTGAGGTAAATTTCCAGGATACGCTGCTTGCTCAGCAGGGCTTCCAGCATCAGCGTCAGCGCCAGCTCCTGGCCTTTGCGCAGCAGTGTGCGCTCGCCGGACAGGAACAGGTTTTTCGCGAGTTGCTGGGTGATGGTGGAGCCGCCGACAATTTTGGGCGGCCTTGCGGCGGCCTTGCCAGAAGGTGCCACCTTGCTGCTGAGCCGGCTGGCGGCTTTTTCGGCGCGCTGCTCGGCCTGGGTGTTTTTCTCCCAGGCTTTTTCAAGCGATTCCAGATCCACACCTTCGTGCTCGATAAAAGTAGCATCCTCGGACACGATGACTGCACGTTTGAGGTTGTCCGACAGCTCGGAATAAGGCACCCACTGCTGGCGCCATTTCAGACTGCCTTTTTCGGCCACCAGGCGGTAGATTTCCGAGCGCTGAAAAGCCGTTGACTGCGGGTCTATCAGCGTCATCAGTGCGATGCGGCCGACAAAATAAAGCTGAACGGCAAGCGCCGCCATCAGCACCAGAAACATCCAGCGGACCAGGGCTTTCATGCCAGCGCCTTTCGCATTTCCTGAAGCACCTCGGCCGAGGGCGGCCGCACGCCGCGCCAGAACAGAAAGGACTCGGCGGCCTGCTCGACCAGCATACCCAGGCCATCGCGTGGTACCGCGCCGTGGGAGCGCGCCCAACTGGCAAAGCTTTGGGCCGCTGCGCCATACATCATGTCGTAGGCCAGCGCACCGGGTTTGAGAACGCGCGCGTCGACGGGGACCTCGCCGCCGCCCAGGCTGCTCGCGGTGGCGTTGACAATCATGTCAAAATCGCCCTCCAGCCCTTGTGGTACCTGCGCAAACAGCTCTGTTTTTTGTAGCATTTTCTGCAGCGATGGGTAGGCCGCATGGCGCGCTACCAGTTCAACTGCCTTGCCGTGTGTACGGTTGACGACCACCAGCCGGCGCGGGCCGGCCGCCAGCAATGGGCCCAGCACGCCGGCGGCCGCACCGCCAGCGCCCAGCAGCAAAATGTCGCGCCCGGCCAGGCTGAGACCGGCATTGATCTGGATGTCGTTGACCAGCCCCACGCCGTCGGTGTTGTCGGCTTCAATCTGCCCGCCGCCGCCGAACTTCAGCGTGTTGGCGGCCTGCGCCAGCTTGGCGCGCTCGCTGACCGTGACGGCCAGGTTGAAGGCCTCGAACTTGAAGGGCACGGTCACATTGCAGCCGCAACCGCCGCCCGCGATCCACGCCCGCAGCGTGGTGGTGAAACCGTCCAGCGGCGCCAGTTGCTTGTCGTAGTCCATGGCTTGGCCGGTCAATTCGGCAAAACGCGCGTGGATGGCCGGTGATTGGCTGTGTGCAACCGGGTTGCCGAGGACGCAGTAGTGATCCATCAGTAATGATCCATGCGAAGGGTTCAGCGTTCGGTGAGTTTTGTTTCGAGCGTTTCGTCGCGCGTGAACTTGAAGCGGGAAACCACCACGATCTGATCAGCCTTGCGGTGCATGGCGGCATTAAAAACGCCGAAAGGGCCGGTGCTGCGCGCAATGCTCTGGGCACGGCGGTCCAGCGTCAGGTTACCCGAGCTCTCGGCGACCTCGGTCGCCAGTACCCGCCCGTCAAAGTTGATGGTGAGCACCATGGTCAGCTCACCATAGAGTTTTTTGCCAGCCATCTGGGGGAAGTTGACCGTGCCTTTTTCCTCGATCTTGCGGCGCAGCGCATCGTAATACACCGCGTAAACCTCTTCGCGGGTGGCCGGGCTGATGTAGCGCTTTTTCGGCCTGGCATTTTCTTCGTTGATGCGACGCTCGATCTCTGCGAGGATTTTGATCAGCTGCTTGCGTTTTTCCTCGCGCTCGGCTTGCGCCGCATCGCGCGCTGTCACCTTGGGGTCGGGCGGCGGCATGGCCGCGAGCTCCTTTTTGATCTGCGCCAGCAGCAGGGTTTGCTGCTCCTGCATGGCGTCGATTTTGCGTTGCGCATCTTCGCTGGCTTCGCCGAGCTCGGTCAGCGCTGAGGGAGGCAGGGGGCTGGTGGCGCGGCCCTTGTCGGTGTCGCCGCCGCCGGCCAGCGAGGCTTGGGCAATCGCCTTGGCCACGTCCGGCCGCTCTTTGGACTTGGCATTGACCAGAATCACTTCCAGCGGGGTGTCCTGGAACACCCGGTTGAAACGATCGGGATCGACAAATCGCACGGTCAGCAGCACCGCATGCAGGGCGACCGAAAAGCCCAGGGCGATGTGCAGGGTGCTGGGTGACTTCACAGGACAGGATTATCGGTGCTAAGCGGCACCTGCGG
>JBKJOH010000172.1:0-3196 GCA_046593295.1 Polaromonas sp.
CTCGATGACGCGGTCCACCAGCTCGTCGGAAACCGCTGCTTCGATCTTGACCTTGGGTAGGAAATCAACCACATACTCTGCACCGCGGTACAGCTCGGTATGGCCTTTTTGGCGACCAAAGCCTTTGACTTCAGTGACCGTGATGCCTTGCACGCCAATGCCAGAGAGTGCTTCGCGCACTTCATCGAGCTTGAACGGTTTGATGATGGCCGTGACGAGTTTCATATTGTGATTTCCTCCAGAAGAATATAAAAAAGGCGGCAGACCTTTCGGTTGCCGCCTTTGCCGTTTTAGAACGTTTTTGCGAGAGTCAGAATAAGCGTGTCGCGATTGACCGATTTGGTTGTGGTGCCGACGGTGTACTTGTATGCAGGCGCATTTTTATTGGTGCCGCCTTGGAGGGCACCCGCCAGCGACAAGTTGTTGCCGAAGTCGTAAGACGCGCCAATGCTGTAGTCGGTGTAGTTTGGCACGCCCTGTGCCTTGACCGCGTTACGGAGCGTCGTCTGACCCAACGAGGCCTTCAATGTCCAGTTAGGAGCAACTTCCTTGGCGAAAGCGAAGTTCAGGTATTGCGTGCCACGGCCGTCGCTGGAGTTGCCGTTGGGGCCGATACCAGCGCCAAAGTAGCCGCGTGAAAGGGTATTGGAGTATTTAGCAGAGAACGCACCGTAACTCGCGCCGACATAGGCCTCGGTGACGTTGGCTTTGGTGGCGCTTGGGTAGTAGTACTGGAGCAGGCCGAGATCAAAACCCCAGTCGCCAACCGACCACTTGTAACCGCCGTAGAAGTCCATTTCAAGGCCGACGCGCTTGACGGTGGTGTTGAGAGGATTTGGATCAACAAAGTTGACGGTGGAATTCCAGTTGCCCAAGTAAAAACCGTTTGCAAATGCATAATCAACACCGCCTTGCAATGCTGGCTTGAAGCTGCGCGTGCGGGAGGTATCTTGGTCTTGCCCACGGAATTTGTAGTTGCTCGTCAAGGCAATGTTGAAGGACAGCGGATCAGGAGCTGGTGCCGGTGCTGGCGCAGCAGCAGTCTGTGCAAATGCGCTGCTAGACACGGCCAAGGTTGCGGCAAGGGCGATCTGTATGGATTTCAATTTCATAGGGTTCCTCGGAGAATTGTTAATGTTGCATAGCGATTCAAGCAGGAGGAGATAAGCACTTACCGTGCCAACAATCACACCTCACTGGAACTGGCGAGTCTACCGCTGTAGTACTTGGCGCGTTAGAGGTAACGTCGCATAAAAACCACTGAAAAGAGTGATGCACCAAGTTGGCCCTCATAACGCCCGCTTTTGATGCATTTTTATAAAAATGGAGCCCTTGATGAGTCTGTCTTTAGTGCATAGCCGAGCATTGCTTGGCATGGAGGCGAGGCCGGTATCGGTGGAAGTACACTTGGCCAACGGGCTGCCAAGCTTCACGCTGGTGGGTCTGGCCGAAACTGAAGTCAAGGAAGCGCGCGAGCGGGTACGCTCTGCCATCCAGAACTCGGGGCTGGAGTTTCCGGGCAACAAAAGAATCACCGTCAATCTCGCGCCTGCAGACTTACCCAAAGATTCAGGCCGATTTGATTTGCCGATTGCACTGGGCATTCTGGCGGCCAGCGGGCAAATTGATTCGAGAAAAATGCGGGGCTACGAGTTTGCAGGCGAGCTCTCATTAGGCGGGGATTTGCGGGCTGTGCGCGGCGCTTTAGCGATGAGCTTGGCGATTAACCGTGGATTGCCCTCTCAAACGGCTCTAGCACCGAAACTGGTGTTACCCGAAAGCAGTGCGCAAGAGGCAGGCCTGGTGCCCGGTGCCGAGATCTACCAGGCCCAGCATTTGATGGATGTGGTCAGGCAGTTTTTGCCCGGCGACACGACGCCCGACGTACTCGACGGCTGGAGCCGGGTACATGCTGACCAGAAAGAGTCGGTAACGCCGTACAAAGACATGGCCGACGTCAAAGGCCAGGCCGCAGCACGGCGCGCGCTGGAAATTGCTGCCGCCGGTGGCCACAGCGTGCTGATGATGGGCGCGCCCGGCTCGGGCAAGTCGATGCTGGCGCAACGCTTTGCCGGCCTGCTGCCCGCCATGACCACCGAAGAAGCGCTGGAGAGTGCCGCCGTTGCGTCACTAGGCGGGCGTTTTTCACTCGACCAATGGGCTGTCAGGCCAACCTGCGCACCGCATCACACCGCCAGCGCGGTGGCGCTGGTTGGCGGCGGTTCACCACCACGCCCCGGTGAAATATCGCTGGCGCACCGAGGCGTTTTGTTTCTCGACGAGTTGCCCGAATTTCCAAGGGCGGCACTTGAAGCGCTGCGTGAGCCGCTGGAGTCTGGCCAGATCACCATCTCGCGCGCGGCTCAGCGAGCAGAATTTCCGGCGCGCTTTCAGTTGATTGCTGCCATGAACCCCTGCCCCTGCGGCTACCTTGGCTCCAGCCTGCGGGCCTGCCGCTGCTCGCCCGATCAGGTGTCGCGCTACCAGGGCAAACTCAGCGGGCCATTGCTGGACCGGATTGACCTGCATGTCGAAGTCGGCGCTCTGGCCGCTGACGAGCTCATCAACACGCCGCCCGGCGAAAGCACTGATGCGATTCGTGTGCGAGTGGTCACGGCCAGGGAGCGCGCGATAGCTCGCCAAGGCAGTACCAATCAGGCGCTCGATGGTCAGGCGATTGACGAGCAATGCAAGCTCGATGCAGCCGCTGCGAAATTCCTCAATACGGCCGCCACGCGGCTGGGCTGGTCAGGCCGCAGTATTCACCGCTGCTTGAAGGTTGCCCGCACGATTGCCGATTTGGTGGGCGCACGTACCGTGCAAGTTACCCACGTGGCCGAGGCGGTGCAGTATCGGCGCGCCTTGAAGGCGGCGCATTAGGGGGCACTTCTAAAAATGCATGTAGCCGACAGGCTGCTAGGCGAAGGCTAAGGGAGGTGGACGATACCGATGTACCTTTTTCCGTCATTGCGAGCGAAGCGCGGCAATCCATGCAGCCGGAAGTCATGGATTGCCGCGTCGCTGTGTTTCTCGCAATGACGAGTGAGTGGTATTTTGGAAATTTCTGACTCCCTCAAGCCGCACCGCGCACCACCAGGACATGGCGTGCAACAAGGCGGCGACTTTGGTCTTGGTCAGTACTGCGGCAATACGCCGGGCGCTGGTGGCGCTGCGCGGGGTCATAATCTGTCGCAGA
>JBKJOH010000019.1:0-2766 GCA_046593295.1 Polaromonas sp.
GGCACGTCCATGCCACCGTACTTGGCTCGCCACTTGTAGAAGGTGGCGTCGCTGAAGCCACCCTTGCGGCACAGCTCCTTGATCGGCATGCCAGCCTCGGCCTGTTTGATGAACCCGATGATCTGCTCTTCGGTGAATCTGCTTTTTCTCATGTCCGTCATTCTCCTGATGATCGGACTTCTCTTCCATTACGGTGGTACGGCTGGGAGGGGGCAGGTCAAGGCACGCCGTGACTTCGACACTCCGGACGTCGCCTTCAGGAACAAGTGCCTAGCGCTCAATTAGCCCTTTACGGTCTTCGAGTCGGAAGGTGTCTCGGTGTGGATGACACACAACCAAGTCTTCCCGTTGTGAACCCAGGTTGAGGAATCGGTCATCTCCTGTGTGACGCTTTCCGTCTTCCCGCGAAGCACCATGGTCTGTTTGACGTGATACATCAGGATGGCGGTGGCTTCGTTGGGAAAAACAACCTCCATGTCGCTGAACTTAAAGGAGGTCAGCACCATCGTTCCGTGCTCGGCCATCCTGCGATAACCGTTATGGTCAAACTTCATCGCCCCATGCGCACTGACCATCACGGCCGGCTCGCACAGGAGAGAAAGCGCGGTGTCGGTGTCTTGGTCAACCATCGATTGCCAAAACTTGGTTTCCAAATCTACAAGGGTCTTGCGCATGAGAACACTCCTTTGTGGTGAAAAGCGGATTAGCAACAAAGCTACTGAAGTCCATATTCACTGATAGAAGCGCGATCATCTGTGCGCTGGCGCACAGATGCTTGTAAGACAACGCCTAAAAGCTTCACGGACTTTGGAAACCTCAAACTCAATACGCATGCGCCCTTGCGGAAACTTTTGCGTTGCGTGAGGTCACTTTCCTAAAGGTTCGGCCTTGCCCGATCCGACCCGGGCGACCCAAGCGGCGAACCCGGTCATGAAGGTGCGCAGCAATGTATCGCCTTTACCACCCGCGACCTTGCCGTTCTCGTCAACGAGCTTGTCCGCTTCCCTGATGTAGACCTCTGGCTGCTGCATAACGGCTAGGTTGATATAGACGAATGACTGCCGCAGTGCGTGGTTCGCTGCCGCCGCGCCGCCCGTGTAGGGCGTGACGCTGACGATTGCGGGGGCAGACCGTCGAACACGTTCTCGCCTTGCGGCCTTGAACCGATGTCAGTCGCGTGCTTGAGCGCGCCGGGAATGGAGCGGTTGTATAACGGCAGGTCGGCGATCTCGATGATCGTACATTCCCAATTGTCCGGCGCGCGTTCCATCAGCGCACGGGCAACGCGACGTGAATAGGATGCTTTTCTGAGAATGCCGACGATGACGCCGACGCGGTTCGATTTGGTCTTTAATGGCGTGGTCGACGATGGGTTCATGGAAATCTCCTGAGAGGTTTTGATGAGATGAGCACAAGGTTTGAGGCACGAATGGTTTTTGAGCGGCAAACCCCAAAGATTTATGGTCATTGGCCTCCGCGCAGTGCCCCATAGGCGGCTGCACGGACTGTTTGTAGGACAGCGCGAACCAGCAGTATGGACTTGAGAGGCGTCAACTCAACTCGGAGGCAGATTTAAATCAATTCAATCTGCTATATTTTTTATAGCTTCTTACGCCCGTGTTTGTTGGGCTACAGCCGGAAATTATTATCAAAAAGAACTCAAAACGACTTTTTTAAGAGGTTGTAGTGCAAACATCGGCAGGTTAAGCTGCAAGTAGATTACTGGTTGACGAACTACCTCTTGGCCAAAAACCAGGCGACCAATGCGTTGGCGTGGCCATGGCCCAAATGGTGCTCGGTCTTAAGGTGGGTAACAAGTTCCATATGCTTTAGCGGGCCTGCCTGCTTAATGACATGCATCCAGTGGTCGATTGGTTTGCCGTATTTCTTCTCAATGGATGGAAAGTAAGATGCTGGGCCTTTTAGCGTTTCTTGGGTGGGCATGTTGAGGACAGCCGTTTCAGTGGTTCTGCGAGAGGTAAACGAGGCACAGGTATTTCATAAATTCACAACTCCAGAATCATGTTGAAGCCGCCATAAATCAGGCGTTTTCCGTCAAACGGCATAGGGTTGGCCTGATCGGTCATGCGCGGATCTTTCATAATTTTTTCCCAGCCTTGGTCGCGCACTTCTTTTGAAGGCCAGACCATCCAGGAAAAGACGACGGTTTCATCATCCTTGCGCTGTACCGCCATAGAGAATGATGTGACTTTTCCCTCTGGCACATCATCACCCCAACATTCAACAATTTTGAGCACCCCGTGCTCCTTCAAGACCTCGCAAGCCCTGCGGGTGTGGGCAATGTATTCGTCCTTTTTGAGCGTGGGCACAGGGGTCACAAATCCGTCGATGTAAGGCATAAAAGCTCTCCTTTTGGTCAATTGATCGCAGGCATTGGAATCAGCTCGCCGTTGACTATCCACGGCGTGCCGAAGCGGTCGGTCAGCATGCCGGAGCTTTTAGCGTAAAACATGGCTTGCATGGGCATAGTCACCTTGCCGCCTAGCGACAGGGCTTTGAAAATTTGCACTGCCTGCGCGCAAGTGTCGTAGTTCAGCGTCAGTGAAAAGCCTTTCATGCCTTCGTAAGGCGTGCCTGACATGGTGTCACCTGCCATCAGCGCACCCCGGCCATCTGGCAATACCAGGAAAGCGTGCATGATGCGGTGGTGGTTTTCGGGCGGGAGGTGCTCGGCCATAGGCGACTGGCCGTTGCTCATCAGCGCCTGCAGCTTGCCGCCCAGCACCTGATCGTAAAAGCGCATGG
>JBKJOH010000278.1:0-5537 GCA_046593295.1 Polaromonas sp.
TTAGGGCACTTCTAGAAATTCAGATTTTCGGGATGAAGTGCAAGGCGCCCGGAGCGCAGGAACCGGAACGTACTTCAGGTACGTGAGGATTTCGAGCACCGCGCAACGCCGCAATTCGTCCGAAAAATGAATTTATAGAAGTGCCCTTTACATGGACTGCACGAGCATGGCTTCATAGTCGTCACTTGACGCAATCCTTGGGTTGGTTTTATGGCAATGGTCGGCCAGCGCACCGTCGATGATTTTTCCAAATGCTACCCGCTCTACCCCCATTTCCGCCAGCCCTTTGGGCAAGCCGAGTCGTGCGTTCATGTCGCGGATCGCCTCGGCAATATCGCCTGCCGAGGCCAAGCCCATGGCTCTGGCCATGCGCTCAAGTCGCCTGTCTTTTTGCACCGATTCAGCGCTTGAGTTAAAGCCAACCACCGCTGGCAAAAACATCGCATTTAGCGTGCCATGGTGCAGGCGCGGGTCAACACCGCCCAGGCTGTGGCTCAGGCTGTGAACGCAGCCCAGGCCTTTCTGAAAGGCCATGGCACCCTGCATGGAGGCACTCATCAGGTTAAAACGTGCCTCGCGGTCGCTGCCGTCACGGGTCGCGCGCTCGATATGCGTCCAGCCGCGCTCCAGGCCGTCCAGCGCAATGCCGTCGGCGGGCGGGTTGAATGCGGCTGACATAAAGGTTTCCATGCAGTGCGCAATCGCGTCCATGCCGGTGGCGGCAGTCAGTTTGGCGGGCAGGCTAAACGTCAGCTCGGGGTCGCATATCGCTGTTTTGGGTACCAGGTGCCAGGAATGAAAACCCAGCTTGCGGTGGTCGTCCACGATGATGAGGGCACCGCGCGCCACCTCGCTGCCGGTACCGCTGGTGGTGGGCACGGCAATCAGTGGTGCCGCGCGTGCCGTAATTCTGTCGGAGCCACCAAGAATAGTGGCGTAGGTTCTCAAAGGGCCTTCATGGGTAGCGGCAATCGCCACACCCTTGGCGCAGTCAATCGCCGAGCCACCGCCTACGGCAATCAGGCCATCGCAGTGATTGGCCTTGTACATTTCTGTTGCGGCGCGCACTGCCGACTCGGTCGGGTTTGAGGGCGTCTGGTCAAACACCGCGACCTTGATGCCGGGCAGGGCATCTAGTGCCTTTTGCAAAATACCGGCGGCCTTGACACCAGGGTCGGTGACGATCAAGGGGCGAGTGATACCGACGCAGGCGCATTCCTGTTTGAGTAATTTGATGGCACCAAACTCGAACTGAATCTGGGTAACGTAGTAAATGAAGGCCATAGTGTGGATTTTTTGGGAATTGTTGTTGCCGTTACGATATTAGAAAAAGCGCTTTTGCCCGAGAGTCCGAGGGCTTTACTTTAATGGTTTAAAAATAACACCCGTATGAACCAAAAAGTTTTTCGATTTTTTTACCGGCTGCGGATACGCTGTGCGGTCTGTTCAATTGCTTTTAGTGGCACGCGGTGATGGTTCAGGTCAAAACCGGAACTTGGACAGAGTTGGGCGACGACGCTGCGGCGGTACGCACCGACGTGTTTGTACATGAACAAGGCATCCCGGTTGAAATGGAATGGGACGAGCTGGACGCTGAGGCCCTGCATGCAGTGGCTTACGACACATGCGGGCAGCCGGTTGCCACGGGGCGATTGCTGCGCCAAGGGTTGCAAATTGCCAAAATCGGGCGTATGGCTGTGAAACGGTCCGTACGTGGGTCTGGTTTGGGCGGTGGCATATTGACCGCCTTAACGGATGCAGCCCGGCAACGCGGCGATCTCGCCATCGTGCTGCACGCGCAGCGCAGTGCGCAGGGTTTTTACCTGCAAGCAGGGTTTTTGCCGCATGGAGAACCTTTTGACGAGGTTGACATCCCACACATTCAGATGATCAACCCGATCAGCACGGTTTCATCAACTCATTGAAAGTCTCGGCGTTCATGGCTACCTCCTGGTAGGGGGCCGCTGTTCACTCTACTGGGGAGTGAAAATTCCACATCTAACGGTGACATAGCCACCCTTCTAGATACGGCCTTCGTGAAAAGCCTGATGCAGCGCGTCACCGAGCCCGGCAAGATGGCTGGCTGGATTGCGCCACCGGATCGCGGCATCAATGCCAATTCGATTGAATATCAGTATGTGAAGCTGTAATCCCGGTCAGCTGCCTTACCAAAAATAAAGAGCGCCAAGGCGCTCTTTTATTTGCGTTTTTGGTTTTGCAGACAAGGGCGACTGGTTCTTCTGTCTATGCAGACTCAAACAGCCGCCTGCTCTTGGGTCACTGGCCGCCCATTTGCACATCACCGCCGTGTAGCCTCAACCACTCAATGGTGTCGGCATGCACTTCTTGCCGGGTCAGTGAACTGGGGGCAGGAGCCTTAGCCGACATGTCCCTGCCCAAATCCGATTCGGAGTTGCTGGGAAGCGTACCTTCTTTGAGGGCCTTCAGATACTCGGAACGCACTTCCGCGCGTGTTTTTGTACTCTCCTGCGATTGTTCGCTCGCCTGAAAGGGGTAGCTGCCGCCCTGTGCAGCAGCGGGCATAACCTGGAAGGCAGCCATGCAAGCAAGGCTACCGGCCAAGGCAAGAGGTCTGATGATAGAAACTTTCATGATAATCTCCTGGTAGTAAATGACTCCCTTTGGTTTCCCGGCTATGACGGTTTTGTCTATTCTTGTCCGTCACTTATCGGTGAAAAAATCCAGTTGAGTTTTCTTTCGCCGCTTGGTAAGTGTGAATAAAGCGATACCTGCCGTCAAGTCACCTATCCGCAATACACCGTTGCCATTTCCGACCCAATCGTCCACACAGGTCACGGGCTATCCGCGCGAATAACAAATACAGGTACAGGTGTAGGCACTCGATTTGGGGGGGTTGCGGAGGTAAGCTTTTAGGACTACCGTATTGCGATAAGTGGAGATCAACGTCATGGACAGACTTTTGTCGATGCAGGTGTTTGAGAAAGTTGTCGCGGAAGGTGGGTTTTCCTCCGCTGCCCGCGCACTGGACCTGTCTCCGACCGTTGTTTCCCGCCTGATCAGTGATCTGGAAGATCATTTGAGTACCCGACTGATTCAGCGCACTACGCGCAAGCTCGTCCTGACCGAATCCGGGATCGTTTACCTGCAAATGACCAGACGCATTTTGCAACAAATCAATGATGCGGAGGTAGCCGTCGAAAACAGTTCTAACGTGCTGATGGGTACCTTGCACATACTAACGACGCCCCTGCTGGCGTCTTATTTTTTTGCACCGCTGGCCGCGCGGTGGCGCGAACAACATCCGGAGGTGATGCTTGATATCAGCGTAGACCCTTTTTCGCACTTGCGGGTTGAGGAATTTGACCTGACGCTCATGGCTGTCGAAGACGATTACGACGCTGACACCGTGGCGCGCGCATTGGGTAGAACAGAAAGCATCCTGTGTGCCTCACCGGGCTACCTGCTTCGCGCTGGAACGCCTGACCATCCGTGCGAACTGCAGGGGCATGATTACCTGAAGTTTCCGTGGAAAAAAGCGCCGGGACACAGCAACGGACATAGCCTGAGGCTGACCCATGACATGCCTTGCACAGAGCCAGTCGATGTGGAAATGAAAGTGGTGTTGCAGTCGCTCAGCTTTGATGTGTTGTTGCGTGCAGCTTTGGCTGGCGCGGGTTTGTGTCTGGTGTCAAAGCATCTGGCCCAAGCGTACCTCAGGGATGGCGCATTGGTGCGTGTGCTGCCCCAATGGCGAGCCGGCGGCCTGACTATTTATGCCGCCCTCCCGACACGCAAGTTTGTGCCGAAACGAGTCGAGGCGATGCTTGACTTTTTGTCAATGGAAGGGAAACAGACTTTTTGGACGAGCCCCTAGTGACCGTCCAACTGTATGCTCCACCCCAAGTTACGGTTGTTACCTGATGGTTTTCCAGAGACACAGACCTGAATCAGGAAGATAATACGACTATAGATTCGATACCTATTATGAGGGACTGGCTATGTTGAAATCGCTTTTCGGTGGATTTCCCCGTGTCGCCGGGAAACAGCTCAAACGTGTGCTTCCAAGCGTTGGCAATCATCGGTATGTGGCGCATCCACTGAGCGTTCTCGCGTCACCCCTGGCTCATTCATCGAAGATACTGGTGCGCAGCACAGTGCGCCACTTTGTCAAAACGAGTCGGGTCGTTTTCCTGATTGCTTTTTGCCTTCACGCCAAAGCGAATACGCACGGGGAATTCGTTCCGAAGAAAGAAAACTGGAAGCATTCTCGAGGCTTCAGTATCCCCAATCCCTCGTCGAAAGCGGTGGTCGTGTTTTTGCACGGCTCTTTCATCGAAAAGCTGGACGACAAGTGTGATCCCAATGGACAGGTTTCGGGTTTTTCCGTGCCGGAGGTCGTGAGGCAATTGGCCGGAGCCGAAGTAGCGGGGCTGGAGGTCGTCGTTTATGCGCCCTGCGATGGCAGGGCGACGGCGCTGGGAGAACCGCTCAAAATCGACCAGCGGGTCACCGCGATTGAAGAGACTTTGGCGGAACTTGGCCGCGCGGGGGTCGATCCATCGCGAATCGTACTGGTGGGGCACTCGGCTGGGGGATGGGCTGCGCTACTGCACGAAAAGCGTTATCCCGGAAGTGTCAACTCTATCATTGCTTTTGCGCCTGCGTTTGCCGGTAAAAAGCAGGGGAGACCAGATGTCTGGCAGCAGCGCCACGACGAGCAAGCCGCTGAAATTGGATCTGCGGACCGGATTCCAGCGCTTGTTTTTGGCTTCGATAACGATACCTACAACACACCCGGGGATCTGGGCTTTCTCACCCGGATCAAGGGTACGACGCTCCTGCGTATGCCCGACCAGGCTATAGCCGGCGTGGCCTGTGAAATCCCTCTTTTCGCATCGAGCCACGCGCATGCTTACCGGAAATGTTTCAGCGATACCCAGGCCAATGTGCTGCTGGAATTTCTTCACAAGCAACTTCGGCGGCAGCAAGTGGCTGCGCCGGCTACCCATGACCACCCTGTTGCCGGCCCTGATAACGCCAGCGTCAGCGCCCTCTTGAACGTGTCCTTGGGCGAACGTCCCGGGAGATAGTCACGGCTCAGCCATGTCGCGGAAGTGTGAACGCAATTGCTCGGGCGGCACTATAGCGAACCCAGTAGAAAAACTGCGGAACTCTGAGAGCTTGTGAGACGGTGTGAAAGTGGTAAATGGTCTACCCGGAGGGGATCGAACCCCCGACCCTCAGCTTAGAAGGCTGATGCTCTATCCAACTGAGCTACGGGCAGATGTCGTTGCGCTTCCAATTCAACACTATATGTTGTTGCTTCACCTTGCTGGGTTATTGGGGTCAGAGCCCAATAACCCGCGCCTAATCTAGTGCCGAATTGAAAACGTAACGTAGAGAAATGGGTAACGCATACAAAAAAAGCTCACAAAGTGAGCTTTTTTCATGGATTTTTTGGTCGGAGTACAAGGATTCGAACCTTGGACCCCCTGGTCCCAAACCAGGTGCGCTACCAGACTGCGCCACACTCCGACAAGTCAAATATTATAGCC
>JBKJOH010000264.1:0-7223 GCA_046593295.1 Polaromonas sp.
ATGCTGATCATCATTTTGTGCATGGTCTTCATGTACATCTGGCCTGGCCTGACCTTGTGGCTACCCAATTACCTGTATGGTGGAGGCTGAGCCTGGGGCGGCGAGGTAATCGGCAACACAGCCGGTTAGACGACAGCATGGTGTTGCTGTAGGTATCAAAGAGATTCAAGACCAACGGTAGCGAAGGCCTATCCAGGCACCACGGGGGGCGCCATATCCCAGGAATTGTTCGTTCACTGGATTGGATGGGTTAAAGGTGTTATTAGGGCCGGTAAAGACGTTACGGCCCAGACTCCCGAAATTCGCGTAGGTGTGACCAAACAGGTTGTTGACCCGCGCAAAAATTTCCAGTTTGTCGGAGAGCTGGTAGCGCGTATCCAGGTTCATGATCGCATAGCCGGGGACTTTGCCAGCAGCGTCCTGATTATTTTCATCGCCACGGGCGTAGATGGCGCTGTTGAGGTTGACACTGACACCGACGGTCCATTGCGGCTGGATGTCCTGACTGAGGCGCAGCTTGAGCGTGTGGCGTGGAATCCCGGGGATCTGGTTGCCTGGCCGGACGACGATGTTGCCGACATCGGCGCTGGAATTGGCGGGGCTGCTGGCGACAAAAGATGACTGGTAGGTCGCGTCGATGTAGCCATAGCGCACGCTCAGACGGCTCGCCCCCCATTGCTGGCTGAGCGCCAACTCGACCCCCTGACGCAGGCTGTTGCCGACGTTCTGGAAGTAGCCGGTGTTGGACCCCGCACCTCGGCTGCTGATGAACTGAATATCGTCGCTCAGTTCGGTACGGTAGAGCGCGGCACTCCACGAGAGCGCGCGGCCTTGTTTGCCGCGCATGCCGAATTCAACGGTTTTGGCCACCACCATCTGTAGCGGCGGGTCGGACAGGAAGTTGTTGGGCAACTTGCAGGGGGCCGCAGGGTTGGCGCAGGTCAACTCGATCGCCGTTGGCGCGCGCATGCCTTCGTTGTAAGCGGCGTAGGCGGTGAAGGTGGAGGTGGGGTTGAAGTTAATGCCTGCAGCCGGATTGAAGCGCGAAAAGAAATGCTCGCCATTCAGACCCGGGGCGGTGCCGGTTTGGTCGGCAATCCGGATGCTGGCCAGGTTCTGGCGGCCCGAAAGGGTGAGTGCCCAGCGTTCATCCAGGGTGAGCGTGTCATGGAAGAACAGGCCGTAATAGCGGTTATCGGTGATGGCGTGAGTGCCCGGCGTGAAGGCACCGTCTCCGACGGTGTACCGGCTGGCGGTGAAGGTAGCATCTTGGGCATCCTGGGTAAACCGGGCCGTACCCAGGTCGGCGCTGACGCCGATTTGCAGTTGGTGCTTTTTCCCCGCCACTTCGCCCAGGTGGGTGAGCTGCAGGCCCAGGCCATAGCTGGTCTGGTCAATGGTGGAGCGGTCGTTGTGGGCTTGGGGGTCGGGGGGGCCGTTGTAATCGCCATTGACATTGCTGCTGGTGTTCTGGTTGCGGTATTGGCGCAGATAGACGTTGGCGTCCAGGAACAGCGTGTCGTTGATCAGGTGGCTGCCCTTGATGTTCAGGAAATTGAGCTTGTTCCTGTTTACATCCGGAAAGGTATAGGCCTGCCGGGTGTTGTCGGCAAAGGAGCGGGGCAAGGTTTGCGAGCCTTCCAGCGTGTTGTCGGCCAGTGTCAGACTGACGTCCAGCGAGCTTTGTCCTGTGACGTAACCGACCTTACCGAAAAACTGCTGCAGCTGGCTCGGATTGTGCTCGCCCCAGCCTTTTTCATTCAGAGAATTACCCGTGAAAAAATAATTCCAAGGCCCGCTTTGCCCGCCCTGCTCGAACTCTACGGCCTGGCGTCCGAAAGACCCGCCATAGGTTTGAATCGAGCCGCCAGGATGTGTGAGGCCGCTTTTGGTATGGATCGATAGCGAGCCGCCCAGGGTATTGAGACCGAAGGCTGGATTCGAGCCAGGCAACAACTGCAGGCTTGAGATGGCGGACTGCGGGATCAGGTCCCAGTTCACGACATCGCCAAAGGGCTCGTTGATTCGCACGCCATCCTGAAATACCGAGAGCCCTTGCGGCAGGCCCAGCAGGGGCGAGGCGGTGAAGCCGCGAAAACTGATGTCGGGCTGAAAGGGGTTGCCTTGTGCGGAATTGACGCTGATGCTGGTCGTGTTGTTTTCCAGGTAGTCGGCCAGATTGGTTGGGCGCTGTGCATCCATGTCCCGGCTGCTATAGACCTGTACATTGGCCGGCACATCCTGCAGGGGCGTCCCGAGCCCGGGAAGAACGGAAGTGGCAATGACTTCCACGGTGGCGAGTTCCAGTGATGTTGCCGGGGTCTGTGCCACCGCCATGCCATGGGACAGGCAGAACGTGGCGATCGCGATGGGAGTCAGTGCTAAGCGAAGGGAAGGGGGCGCACAAGAGTGGGACATGGGGAGCTACGGTCTATTCGATGAGAATCACAACGTTCGAATGTAAGGCTAAAGCAGCTGGGAATTTTTCCCGACTTGGGGTGCGTCGTTCTCGTTTATTCTCTGGCCATGTCATTGATTCAAACCCTCATGCGGCGTGCGGTGTTGACCATGGTGGTCTGCCTGTGTGCCGCTTTGGTGCTGGCACTGTGGCACGCCCAGATCGACACCGACCGGGAAGCCCGGGGGTCGGCACATATCGCGCAATTGTTGTCGACCCTGTCTTTGCTGCAAAGCGTGCCGCAGGCCGAACTGGCGGCGCACTTGCAAGTGATCCAGACGCTGAACGCCGCCGGCGGCTTGCGCCATGTGCAGTTGCGCATCAGGGATGCCCAGGGGCGTGAATTGGTGATGCCAACCCAGGAGGCCGCTGCTGCGCGCGTAGCGGGCTTTTCCTGGCTGCATCCATTTGGCGCAGCGCCCGACTGGCGCATGGAGTGGACGATTCCGCGTCCGGGGGGTCTACCTTTGACCGGGGTCCTGATGGCCAACCCGGGCAGCGAGCAGGAAGAGGCGCTGTCCGGCGTGCTGGGCTTGTTGGCTATTCTGTGTGTGTTTGCCGCCGTCCTGTTGCTGGGCATCTACGTGTCGGTGCAGCGGGCTTTCCGGCCCTTGCATGACATTCTGGAAGCCATTGGCCAGATCGAAAGCGGGGACACCACCCGCCGCCTGCACGCCATGAGTTGCCGCGAGCTGGACCGTATCGGCAGCGCGCTCAACCATCTGGCCGATGCGCTCGACGTGGCGCAACGTTCCCGATGCCAGCTCGGCGCACGCATCCAGACCCTGCAAGAAGACGAGCGGGCCCAGATTGCCCTGGACCTGCATGATGAGTTTGGCCAACAGGTCACCGGCCTGCGCGCCAATGTGCGCTGGCTGATCCGGCGCACTGAGGGCCAGTCTGACATTCAAACCGTGCTGCAGGAACTGGAGCAGGAGTGCGAGCGTATCCAGCATGGCATGCGCCATTTGCTGCAACGGCTGCGTCCGCAACACTTGGGTGCAGACGACGATGCGGCCAGTCTGGCCAGTTGGCTGCAGTCGCTGCTGGATGGCTGGAACGCCAAATCCGGCAATTCCGTCCAGTTTGACCTGGTGTGCGATATGGCTGGCGTGGCCATCCCCCAGGAACTTGCCGTCACGATTTTTCGCATGACGCAGGAGGCGCTCACCAATGTGGCCCGCCATGCCCTGGCGAAACAGTCGCGCGTGCATATCTGGCATGAGGGTCAGACTTTGTGGTGGCAAGTCTCGGACGATGGCGTCGGCCTTCTGGAGCCAGAGCAGGCCATGTTGCGGGGCCGGGGCCTAGCGGGCCTGCGGGAGCGGGTCTGGACCCACGGTGGTGAGTTGACCATTCAAAGCGACCCCACGGGCGGCACGTCGTTGCATGCCCATTTCTTGCTGACACCGCAAGTGGAGGTTGCATGAAGCCAATCCGGGTGGTGCTGGCCGATGACCATGCGGTGGTGCGCTCCGGGTACCGCCGTTTGATCGAACTCGAAGAGGCCATGCAGGTGGTGGCCGAATTCGGCGATGGCGAATCAGCCTATGCCTGGCTGGCGCAGCATGAGGCCGATGTACTGGTACTCGATCTCTCCATGCCGGGGCGTGGCGGACTCGACACCCTGGGGCGTTTGAAACAACGCCAGCCCGAGCTGCGCGTGCTCGTGTTTTCGATGCATGACAGTGCGGCAATGGTGACGCAGGCTTTGCGCGCGGGTGCGGCCGGTTACCTCACCAAAAGCAGTTCGCCGGAATTGCTGATCGACGCGATTCAAAAAATCTGGCGTCAAGAACGCATCTTATCAGATGACATCCAGCAGCATGCCGTGTCAACGGCGGACGTTTCCGGGCTGGTGCCGCACCAGGTGCTGACGCCGCGCGAGTTCGAAATTTTCCGGCGCTTGGCACAAGGCCTCACGGTGGAAAGCATTGCCCAGACACTGTGCCTGAGTTCCAAAACAGTGGCCAATTACCAGACGGTGATCCGCCAGAAGCTGGGCGTAGAAACGTCGGTGAAGATGGTTCGGCTCGCGCAACAGTATGGGCTGGCGAGCCGCTGAGAGCGGCTTACGGCGCCAGCAGTTTGGCCACAGCCAGGTGGTTACCTTCGCCCGCCATGTCGGCGGCGGTTTTTCCTCGGCCGTCTTTCAGGCTCCGCTCAGCTCCCTGCGCAAGCAAAAACCGGACGGTGGCTTCGTTCCCGTAGGCGGCGGCCCACATCAGCAGCGTGAGCTCATTTTCCAGTCGGGCATTAACTTGCGCACCGGCACGCAGCAACTCGGCCAAGCAATCGGCGCAGCCGTTGCCAGCCGCGTAGGTCGCGGCATTCTTCTTGACCCGATCCAGCGGCTCGATCCTGGCGCCGGCGGCGAGCAGCCGACGCACGAGGTCCACCTTGCCGCTAAAAGCCGCGCCCATCAAGGGGGTCACACCGGCGAGGTTGGCCAGATTCACATCGGCCCCTGCTTTGAGCAGGACATAAACCAGTTCCGCATTACCTTTGGCGGCGGCCATGTTCAAGGGCGAGTCGCCGTTGCGGTCGCGGGAGTTGACCTTGGCGCCCTCCTCCAGCAGCGCGGAGACGCGCCCGACCTGACCAACTCGGGCCGCCATGACAAACTGCCCGTTGACGTTGATCTGATCCATGCCTTTTTGTGCGAAAGCAATATTGCCGCATAGCAGCATGAGGCCTGCAAGGCCATAGAGCAAAAAATTCTTCTTGTTCATGAAATACCCTCGGAGAAAAACGAAAATCTAACACACGCAGGCTCTGGCTTGGCATAAGGGCAAACCATAGCCCCCAAACCGGGCAAGGTCAGTATAATGAATTGGGGCTATACACGGGAGCGAGCCAGCTTCGGTTTATGATTTTGCGCGGCCCCTTCAACAGCTTAATATAAACGTGAAGAGGAAATACAAATGCTAGTTTCAAAACCTGGTCGAAAACTCAGTCTGGTGCTCGCACTGTGTGCCTTGACCGGTGCCGCGAGTGGCGAAGAAATCCAGGGCCAAAAGGGCATGAGCAGTGGTGCGAGCAGCATCACGAAAGCGCCCAACGTCACGCAAGCCCATCTGAACAATGCGGGCCAGCAGGGTGCTGACTGGCTGCATACCAACGGTGACTATGCCCAGACGCGTTTTTATCCGGGCAAGCAGATCAATGCCGGCAATGTGAAGAAGCTCAAGCCGGAGTTCAGCTTCCAGACCGAAGTGCGCGAGTCGATGGAGACCGCCCCGATCGTAGTTGACGGCATCATGTACATGACGACCTCGTACAACCATGTGTATGCCCTCGATGCCGTCACCGGCAAAGAGTTTTGGCATTACAAGCACAAGATAGGCCCCATCACCACCTTTTGCTGCGGCCCCAACAACCGCGGTGTAGCCATCGAAGGCGGCAAGCTGTTCATGGGCACGCTCGATGCCAAGATGGTCGCGCTCGATGCCAAGACCGGCAAGCTGCTGTGGGAAACCGAGATTGCCGATCCGGAAAAAGGCTATAGCGAAACCATGGCGCCCACGGTGGTGGACGGCAAGGTTCTGATCGGCACCAACGGCGGCGAGTACGGTGTCCGCGGTTTCGTGAAAGCCTTTGATGCCAATAACGGCAAACTGCTCTGGACTTTCTACACCATTCCCGAGAAGGGCCATGAAGGCGTGTGGGCTGTGAATGACGCCACTGGTCGCAACATGCACCGCGACATTGCGGCCGAAAAAGCCCAGTTGGCCCGGGACAGTTCCTTCTATCAGACCCTGGGTGGTGGCGTGTGGATGAACCCGGCGGTGGATATCAAGACCCGCACCATCTTCTTCGTGGCAGGCAACCCATCGCCCGACCTCTATGGTGCCGAGCGCCCCGGTGACAACCTCTACACCAACTCCATGGTCGCCGTCGATCTCGATAAAGGCACCTACAAGTGGCACTCCCAGTACATCGCCCATGATGTCTGGGACTTGGATGCCGTCAGCCCCCCGATCTTGCTGGATGTGAAAGACAAGGATGGCAAGATGGTGCCAGCCGTCATGCACGGTGGAAAAACGGGTCACGTCTACGTTCATCGCCGCGACAATGGCGAGTTGATCCGCTTCTCCGAAGCCATGATCCCGCAAGAGAACATGTGGGTGCTGCCGACTGCGACCGGCGCGCGCATGTTGCCGGGCGCCAATGGCGGCGTGGAATGGTCGCCGATGGCCTACCATCCCACCCATCGCCTGACGTATGCGCTCAACCTGCATCAGCCCATGACCTACCATGTGGAAGCAGCCAAGTACCCAGGCGGCAAGCTCTGGCTGGGCGGCGCTTTCAAGGTCGTCGAGGGCGAGAAGCAGTGGGGCCGCGTGGCCGCCGTCAATGTGGACACCGGCAAGATAGCCTGGAAGTTCGACACCGAGCAACCCCTGATAGGGGGTGCCCTGGCCACTGCCGGTGACCTCGTGTTCTACGGCGAGGGCAACGGTCTGTTCCGCGCCTTGCATGCCAAGACCGGCAAGCTGCTGTGGGAATACAACTGCGGTGCCGGTGCCAATGCCATGCCCGTGGCCTACTCCGTCAAGGGTCGTGAATACGTGGCCATGGGTTGTGGTGGCAACACCCAGCTCGACTTCAAGCGTGGCAATACGATGGTCGTGTTCGCCTTGCCGAAAAGCTGACCATCTTGCCCTGGCCGCCTGAGAAATGGCGGCTGGCGATTGGATTGGATGGCTGCCCGCGTGGGCGGCCATCTCTGGTTTGTACAGGATCTATGAAATTGAAAAAATTC
>JBKJOH010000291.1:0-4310 GCA_046593295.1 Polaromonas sp.
GGGATGAAGTGCAAGGCGCACGGAGCGCAGGAACCGGAACGTACTTCAGGTACGTGAGGATTTCGAGCACCGCGCAACGCCGCAATTCGCCCGAAAAATGAATTTATAGAAGTGCCCCAAAGCCAAGAGACAACCATGCAAGACACCGCATCAGGCACCCAGCAAAACAGCGAGAACGTCTTTGACTACATCATCATTGGCGCAGGCACCGCTGGTTGTCTGCTGGCAAACCGCCTGAGCGCCGATGCCTCCAAGCGCGTGCTGCTGATTGAAGCTGGCCGCAAAGACGACTACCACTGGATTCATATTCCCGTCGGTTACCTGTATTGCATCGGCAACCCACGCACCGACTGGCTCTACAACACCGAACCCGAGGCGGGCTTAAATGGCCGCGCGCTGCGCTACCCACGCGGCAAAACGCTGGGCGGCTGCTCCAGTATCAACGGCATGATTTACATGCGTGGCCAAGCGCGCGACTACGACGAATGGGCGCGCTTGACTGGCGACTTGGCATGGCGTTGGGAGAATTCGCTGCCGCACTTCAAGCTGCACGAAGACCATTACAAAGGCGCTGATGCCATGCACGGCGCACACGGCACCGCACCCGAACTGATGCAGAACAAGACTGCGCCGTATCAAAAAATATTGCGCCATCGCAATTCTGGCGCTGAATGGCGGGTTGAAAAGCAGCGCCTGCGCTGGGACATTCTGGACTCGTTTGCCGAGGCTGCCGTGCAAGCCGGCATACCGAAAACCGATGACTTCAACCGTGGCAACAACGAGGGCGTGGGCTACTTTGAGGTGAACCAGAAAAACGGCTGGCGCTGGAACACCGCCAAGGCGTTTTTGCGGCCCGCCTGCTATGCGCGCCCCAACTTTGAACTGTGGAACAGCGCGCAGGTCTGCAAGCTGGTCATTGCCACGCAGCTTGATGGCAGCAAGCGCTGTACGGGTGTCGAAGTGTGGACAGGTAGCGAGCGCGTGACGGCGCTCAGCACCCGCGACTCGGGTGCTGACCGGGGCCTGATAGGCGAGGTGTTGCTGTGCGCTGGCAGCATTGGCTCGCCGCAGATTTTGCAGTTGTCGGGCATAGGCCCCGGCGCTCTTTTGCAGCAGCACGGCATTGCCGCCCTGCAAGACCTGCCCGGCGTGGGTGCCAACCTGCAAGACCATTTGCAAATACGCTCGGTGTACAAAATTAAAGGTCCAAATGACAGAGCTGGGAAATGGGGTCTGTCGCTCAACACCATGGTCAACTCATTGCTGGGCAAGACGCGCATTGGGCTTGAATATGCCCTGAAGCAAACCGGCCCGATGAGCATGGCCCCCTCGCAACTGGGTGCGTTTACGCGCAGTGACCCGAGCCAGCCATACCCGAACATTGAATACCACGTACAACCCCTGTCGCTGGATGCATTTGGCGAGCCGCTACACAGCTTCAACGCATTTACCGCCAGCGTCTGCAACCTGAACCCGACGAGTCGTGGCACGGTACACATCAAAAGCCCGCATTTCGAAGACGCACCCGCCATTGCGCCCAACTACCTGTGTACGCCAGAAGACCGCCAGGTAGCGGCTGACTCACTGCGCGTGACGCGCAAGATCGTCAGCCAGAGCGCACTGGCCAAATACCAGCCGGAAGAGTTCAAGCCCGGTGTGCAGTTTCAGTCAGACGCAGACTTAATAAGGCTGGCGGGTGACATTGCCACCACTATTTTTCACCCCGTGGGTACCACCAAGATGGGCAAGGAAGATGACCCCATGGCCGTGGTGGACTCACACCTGCGCGTGCGCGGCATCAAGGGCCTGCGGGTGGTTGATGCAGGCGTGATGCCGCTCATTACCAGCGGCAACACCAACTCGCCAACGCTGATGATTGCCGAGAAAGCGTCCGAGTGGATTCAGGCCGGGCTTTGATGCTTAAGGAGCCTTAACGAACTGGCGAATTCCCTAGCAAGGGAAAGTCCTGATGCACTAAGTCAGTGCTAGGGCTATATTCAGTGCATTGTTGGGTTTTTGGGGTTAGAGTCAAAATTCATCGTGCCTTTGGCACGCCCTCCGGGCGAGCCGTAGGCTCAGCGAATTTGGGCTCTGACCCCAAAAACTCTGAAATTGGCGTCTGCCCCCAATAACCCCTGAGGAGCCGAGGAGACACGAGACAAAAACGAGATAAAGCGATAACAGATTAACGAGCAGGCCAGCATCCCAAAAGATGCCGGTTTTGCAAAAAGCGCTGGTAACTCCAGCGCTTTTTTTTTGGGGTTTTTGGTGACAATCAAAACAATGGAATTATTGCTTGTCTCCATCGCCTCGTTGATGGCCGGTTTTGTGGATGCGATTGTGGGTGGCGGTGGCCTGATACTGGTGCCCGCGCTGTTCGCGGTGTTTCCGGCAACGCAGCCCGCGACCCTGCTCGGTACTGGCAAGGGTGCCTCGATTTGGGGCACTGCCGTGGCTACCGCGCAGTACGCGCGTCGGGTCGATATGCGCTGGAAAGCGCTGCTGCCCGCAGCGGCAACCGGGTTTGTCGGTTCGCTGGGCGGGGCCTGGCTGGTGACCATGGTGTCATCCGGCTATTTGCGCAAGGTGCTGCCCTTTGTGCTGCTGGCGGTACTGGCCTACACGCTGGTCAAAAAAGGCATGGGCCATACCCACGCGCCGCGCTTTAATGGCCACACAGAGACGGCTGTCGCTTGCTGCATTGGTCTGGTGCTGGGCTTTTATGACGGTTTTTTTGGCCCCGGTACCGGCAGTTTTTTTGTGTTTTTATTTGTCCGCTGGCTGGGCTATGACTTTTTAAACGCATCAGCGTCAGCCAAGCTGCTCAATACCGCCACCAACTTGGCTGCACTGCTGCTGTTCGCCTACAAAGGCCATGTGTGGTGGCACTTTGCCTTGACGATGGCGGTGGCCAATGTGGTGGGCAGCTTGCTCGGCACGCGACTGGCGCTCAAGCATGGCGCGGGCTTTGTGCGCATCGTGTTTATGCTGGTGGTCAGTGCGCTGATTTTGAAAACCGGATTTGATGCGTTTTTGAAATAACTTGCGGCGGTGCCTCGGCATCGCCGCAGACGTTTTATTAGCTTTAAAACAAGCTTTTGTAAATACGTCGAAAGCCGTTAGGGTAAGTCCTGATATTGCGCACAGACTCAAACGTTATAGTGAAGTCCGATGTCTCACCGTCATTAGACATTTAGCGACCGACTGCCAATATTGCCAGTCGGTTGCAAGGCAAAAAAGCCCGCACCGGTTCAATCGGTTCGGGCTTTTTTTGTTTGGCCGGTTTCTTCGTGATTTTTTGATGGACTGCGATGGCAGACAAGGCGCAGCCTCTCCCTCAGAAAAACACGACCGGCGATGCCTGTGGCGGGTTGCGTCAGACATTCAACCTGAAGAGTGGTAGCAGTTCAATATTAACCATATCGCAATGCGATAGAAGGAGAAACCTGATGAACCAATTCAATCGACGCCGTTTCATGAAGACCGGCGGATCCATGGTGATGCTGGGGACCGCATTCGGTGCCTCGCTTCTGCCGGGCCTGGCCAGTGCCCAGGAAACAGTCAAGCTGGGTTTACTGCATTCCCTATCGGGCACGATCGCCATTGCTGAGGCCGCACTGGTTGACGCCGAGAAAATGGCGATTGAGGAGATCAATGCCGCTGGCGGCGTGATGGGTCGCAAGATTGAAGCGGTTATAGAAGACGGCGCGAGCGATTGGCCGACTTTTGCCGAGAAGACCAAAAAACTGTTGCAGCGCGACAAGGTCGCAGCCATCGTCGGTTGTTATACCTCGGCATCGCGCAAAGCGGTGTTGCCGGCGCTGAACCAGATGGGCGGTTTGCTGTATTACCCGACCTACTACGAGGGACAGGAACAAGACAAGTCAGTCATTTACACCTCACAGGAAGCGACCCAGTCGGTGATCACGGCGCTCGAGTGGATGGCAAAACAGCAGGGGAAGACGTTCTTCCTGGTCGGCTCCGATTACATTTACCCGCGCACCTGCAACAAAATCGCCAGACCGACAATCGCTCGTGTCGGTGGCAAAGTCGTCGGCGAGGAATACGCGCCGCTCGGCCACACCGAATTCTCCTCAATCATCAACAAGATCAAGGCGGCCAAGCCAGACTGGATCTACTCTACCGTCGTCGGCGGCAGTAATGTGGCGTTCTACAAGCAACTCAAGGCAGCCGGCCTTGATGGCGCGAAACAAAAGCTGCTATCAACCGTAGTTTCCGAAAACGAGATCGACGGCATCGGCAAGGATAACGCGGTTGGCTACTACGCCTGCATGGGTTATTTCCAAAGC
>JBKJOH010000022.1:0-6704 GCA_046593295.1 Polaromonas sp.
CGGAAATTTCATCGAGCAGCAACAGCCGCGCGCCGGTGCGCAGTATGCGTGCAACGGCCAGCATCTGCTGCTCACCGCCCGACAGCCGCGTGCCGGGGCTGGAGGCGCGCTCTTGCAGATTCGGGAACATCGCGTAAATCTCGTCAACGCTCATGCCACCCGGCGCGATGGTAGGCGGCAGCATCAGGTTTTCTTCAGTCGTGAGGCTGGCAAAAATGCCGCGCTCTTCAGGGCAATAGCCCACGCCCAGGCGGGCGACCTTGTGCGGCGCCAGCTTGATGGTTTCTTCACCGTTTATCCGGATAGAGCCCTTGCGTGCGCCTGTCAGGCCGACAATGGCACGCATGGTCGTGGTGCGGCCGGCACCGTTGCGGCCGAGCAGGGTCACCACCTCGCCCTCATGCACGGTCAGGTGTACGCCATGCAGGATGTGCGACTCGCCATACCAGGCGTGCAGGTCCTCGATTTTTAGGAGTTCTTTGGTCATCAGTGGGCTCCTTGGAGCTCGGTATTCGCTGTGCCCATATAGGCTTCGATGACTAATGGATTTTTTGACACTTCCTCATAAGGCCCGTCCGCAATGATGGCCCCGCGTTGCAGCACCGTGATGCGGTCGGCAATGCTGGAGACCACATTCATGTTGTGTTCGACCATCAATATGGTGCGGCCACTTGATACCTTTTTAATCAGCTGCGTCACGCGGTCCACGTCTTCGTGGCCCATGCCTGCTGTGGGTTCGTCCAGCAGCATCAACTCGGGTTCCAGTGCCAGGGTTGTGGCCAGCTCCAGGGCACGCTTGCGGCCATAGGGCAGGTTTACGGTCATTTCATCGGCAAACTGTTCCAAGTCAACAGCGGCCAGCAGTTCCCGGGCGCGTTCATGCAGATGGAAAAGCGAGTCTTCGGCTTTCCAGAAGTGAAACGAGGTGCCGAGGTTGCGCTGCAGCGCGGCACGCACGTTTTCAAGCACCGTCATGTGCGGGAAGACGGCAGAAATCTGGAACGACCGCACGATGCCGCGGCGCGCAGTTTGCGCGGGCTGCTCGGAGGTGATGTCAGTCCCGTTAAACACGATGCTGCCGCGCGTCGGGGTCAAAAACTTCGTCAGCAGGTTAAAGAACGTGGTTTTGCCGGCGCCGTTGGGCCCGATGAGCGCATGAATGTGCCCGCGTTGGACCTTGAGGTCCACGTTGTTGACGGCGACGAATCCCTTGAATTCCTTGGTCAGCCCTCGCGTTTCAAGAATGAACTCCACTGACAAATTGCTCTCCGGCAGGTTGATTTTGGGTTCACTGGCTGAGAAGACGACGCATGCAGATGCAGACGGCGCTTACGTGAAGATAGGTGGCAATCCTAGCTATCCGCGAGAGGCTGCGATACCGGGTCAGACCCTTAGGTAGTTTTGCGGTATGGGCAACCCTGAGCCCTTGCCGCGAAGGGTCAGACCGTGTGCGGGTTTTTCGTGATGGCGGCGTGAAACGCGTCAGGCCAACTTTTCTAGCGGGCTGCTGCGTGCCCCGGTGCAGCCTGCACCGGGGTCTTGGCCCGGATTTTTAATAAAACTGACCTACGACCACTGCGCTGTGGGCGAAGTTAGCTATTAAAACTGTAGCGATTCAGGGCGAATGGGTGGATTGCGACGGTTCGGTCATGGTTCCCGGTTGTGCTTGGGCTCGCCTTCAAGCCGGGGGGCGCGCTCATTGCTGGCGTCTGCCGGTCGCGTTTTCTGGCGCTCCTGGGCTTGTGTCTTGCGCTGTTCCTGCTGCTGTCCTTGCAGCTCGCGAGCCTGGCGCTGCTGGTCTTGCTGCGCGGCGTGTTGTTGTGCCTGCTGCTGGCGTGCCTGCGCCGCCTGATCCAGCGCTTGCTGCTTCTGCTTCTGCGCCTGCTGGTCGCGCTGGAGCTGCTGTTGAGCCTGCTGTTGAGCCTGCTGGGCCTGCTGGGCCTGCTCCGCAGAACGGCGCTCTGCCGCAGCCCGTGCATCCGGGACCACCACCGGCGGGGCGCTGCCATTTTTCACGGCCTGTTCGCGCAAAGCCCGTTGCTCCTGAGTCGCTTCACTTTGCCGGCGTTCCTGCTCGCGCTGCAACTGCTGCTGCTCGCGCCGGGCCCGTTGGTCGGCATCGATGGCGCTGCGGTCTTGTGCGGGAGCCGGGCCTGGACGCAGGGCCGACGGGGCGGCCGGAGCAGGCTTTGCGACCGGCGGCAGTGCGCCCACCACACCGGCCGTCACAGGCGCTGCGGGCACGGGCGTTTGAGCTCGGGCATTGCGGTCGTTGTCCGGCCGCCCGGCGCGCGAGTCATCTCGCCTGTCATCACGACGCTCGTCGCGGCTGCCCACCACCGGCCGCGCCAACACTGCGGCAGACGGCAGCGCGGCCGCCGCAACAGGGCTTGGCCGTTCGCGCACATCAGTGCGGTCAAGGCGCTGCGGCATCGCGCTGCGCTCCGCCACCACCTGGGCGCGGCTCAGATCAGCGGCGCTCAGAGGGTGCAGGTTGCCGAGTATGGGCCGGCCGCGGGCAAAGTCGTCTCTACTTACCGCGGTCACGGCATCGGGCTGGCGCTGGTAACGGTAGATGTTGGTCACATTCACCGTGTTGTTGACCACGATGTTTTGGTTCACCTCGGTGACGTAGCGCGGGCTCACCAGGTAGGCTGGTTGGAAGGCCTCGCCCGGCGCCAGCGGGAACCAGCCCACGCCGGGCTGCGCTATGCCCCCCGACCCTATCGAGATATTCCAGTTCACGCCACCGCTGCTGCCGCCCACAAAGACGACCAGAGCCGGTGCATACACCGGGCGCGGCGCCAGCCGCCCCGGCACCCAGCACCAGCGCGGGCCGATGTGGGCCCAGCGGCCATAGTGAAACGGTGCAAAACCCCAGGGTGCGTCGTCAATCCAGGTCCAGCCCCAGGGCGCTATCCAGCTCCAGTGGCCCATGCTGTAGGGCGCCCAATGCACGGGTACGATGCGTGGAAACCAGACGGCACCGTAGCTCGGATCCTGGTGCCAGTCGCCATAAGTGTCGAGCTGCTGGTAACCGATGGTTTCGCGCGGTACATATCGCGCCGAGACCGACTGGTACTCGCGCCGGTCGCGGCCTGCCGCCCACAGGTCAAAGCTGTCTTGCACGGCGGCGCCAGGTGCCGCGGGGGTCAGCTGGGTGCCGCTGAAGCTGGCTTGTTGCTGGCTGCCCAGATTCAGCGCGGTGCTGTTGTCGCCATAAATGACGCCGCCGCCCGACTGCGCCACCACCCGTGTGGTGTTGTTGGCCGGGTTGACGTCCAGCCGGTAGTCGCCCGGCTGTGAAATGACAAAGGCCAGATTGGGCGTGTCAATTTCCAGGCGCTGGCCTTCAAACAGGGTGCGCACGCGCAGCTGGACCGTGCCTTGGGCCAGACGCAGCTGGGCCACGTTGTCGTCCAGCACCAAAAAATCCAGGCTGGTCCGCTCGCTCATGCGCACTGCCGTTGACCCAATGTGCAGTTCCGAGCGCGCGCGCGGGCCGCTCCACAATCGATCACCGCTGGTCAAGGGCCGGTTCAGCACGGCGGGGGTCCAGGCATTGCGGTCGGCCAACCCGGCTGTGTCGGCGGGCGCAAAGCTCACCGCGCCTTCCTTGAGGTTGAGCCGGGCGACGCGACCGGGCGGGTCCAGGGGCGCGTCTTGCGGGGAAGGATACTGGGCCCAGGCTGCGGTTTGGAGCACAGCCAGCAACCCCAACAGCGAGGCGGCCACCAGCACCCGGAAATCCAGATGGAAATACCGGGAAAGCCGGTCATTGAGGCCGGAAAAACCTGTGGGGAATGTTGTCATGATGTACGCTCATTTCCTGTCATTGCGGGCCCGAATGGCACCCGTGACCGGGAGCCTGGTCCTTGACTTGAGTCTGACCCTACCCACACAACAACAACGCGCGAGTCGATGGAAAGACTGCTAACCGTCCGTAAAGATTGCACTATTCGGTGGCTTCGTGAAACAGGATGTAATGCGAGCCATGGCTCCGCAGGCAGTCTGTCAGCCAATTTTATGAGTCGAATAGAGCTCTAGGGACCCTCTGCATAACTCCCTGCGGTCTGTGATCAGCCGGACTCGGGCGGTCTGCTGCGTTGTTTTTCTTGGCAATAGCTGGGCTATTGCCTGCAAAAAGCCGCCTTGCAGCCCATCCCGATCCGACTGCCACAGCCTCGCCAGAGTTATGCAGAGGGTCCCTAGCGAACGCGGAACGTGCGCAACTAACTATTAAAAAAAGTAGCATCCTGAGTGTGACCCGGGAGCGCCCCGTTCTTTATGAGACCATAATGCCCATGCAAAATTTCTGGTCCTCCAGTGGCTTTAGTCAACTCCAGCGCACCGAACGCGGCTGGCTGAAACCGACTGACGGCTACCTGCGGCTTTTTCTGGCCCGGCCCGAACTGGTGCCGGTGCCCGAGTCCTGCCCTGCCGAACTGGCTTTGCATGGCGCGCTGCTGGCGTCCCCTTCAAGGGCCGTCACGCCCGGCGAATTGCAGGCATTGCAGGATGCCGATGCCCGTGAAAGCTACTCGCTTTTTCTGCGCTTTCGCGATGGGCTGCTTGCCGCAGGCACGCTTGAGGCTTATTACTTGAGCCTGTTTCCGCGGGATGGGCTGGGCAGCGTCACGATTGCGCCGCTGTTTGTTGATTTGCTGGCCCAGGCCATCACGCACAAGCTGCTTGATAGCTCTAGCGATGCCTACGAGGTGCGCGCCGGCGAAATGCTGTTCCGTAGCCAGCGCATCAGCAGCCAGGACGGCCAGGCGCTGAGCGGCGACCGGGAAGTGATAGACATGCTGAGTGAAACCGGTGGGCTGGGGGACTTTGGCCGCTTTCTGGCCGAAGCCGGGGCACCGATGCCCACCCTCAATTTGCAGGTGCTCAGCGATGAAAACGCGCGGGACTATCTGCGGCAGCTTGACCGGCACCTGTATTTACTCGACCTGACGCATGAAGTCAGCAATGAGCTGAGCCATGGACTGGTCCTGACCATGACGCGCGCCCGCTCGGGCCTCAAGGCGCTGGCCAGCGTGCTGCAAAAATGGATACAGCATTTTCTGGGAGTGGCCGTCAGCATCAAGCCGCTGCAAAAGATTGATGACGAGGCCTGGCGCTGGCACATCGGGCTGGATGTGGAGGCGACGGCGCTGCTCAATGATTTGTACGAGGGCAAAGATGTGGAGGCAGAACGCACGCAGCGCCTGGTCAGCCTTTTCCGGCTCGACTTTGCCGACCCGTGCGAGATGCGTGCCGACGTGGCGGGCAAGCCGGTATACCTTGGCCTGATGATGAATGCCGATGGCGTGGTCAAGCTCAAGCCGCAGAATTTACTGGTGAATTTGCCGCTTCAATCGCTGAGTTGATAAAGCGCGGCCCCTCGGTCATTCATCACGCAGTGGCTTAAAATGTCAAGTTAAGCCTTTTTTTCAAACCCGGAGTCCTCCATGCCCAAAAAAATCAGAGTCGAAGCCGACATCTGCGCCCCCAAGCCCGTTCCACCTAACGGCTTCACCACCACCACTGGCCGCGGCCAGAAGGTCAGCCTTGAGCGCGGCACCGCTACCCGCAGCAAAAAGAACCCCGGAAAGCGTCCTAAAAAAGGCGGCTGATTCGTTTCGAGTTGTCTAGCGGGCTGTTTTGGCCTCCAGTACGCAAAAAGCGCCTTTTGAGGCGCTTTTTAATGTGTAAAAATGGCTGTAGCCCAATTAATACGGGCGTGATCAGCTATTAAATATGTAGCATTCGCTACGCTCATGTAGCCTTGGTCTGTCCCGCACCCCTAATCAGTTGGGGACAGAGCAAACTCATTCGCTGCGCTCTTGTAGTTTGGTCTTTCCCCAATGTCTCACATATTCCGCCGATATTGCCCACCCACCTCAAACAGCGCATTGGTAATCTGCCCCAGCGAGCAGACCCTCACAGCATCCATCAGCACCTCAAACACGTTGGCGTTGTCAATCACGGCTTGTTGCAGGCGCTTGAGCATGGCGGGTGACTCGCTGGCATGACGCTGGTGGAAGTCGGCCAGCCGCTTGAGCTGGCTTTGTTTTTCTTCTTCAGTTGAACGGGCCAGCGCCAGTTTGTCCTGCACCGCGTCCCCATGCGGGTTGCGGAAGGTGTTGACACCGATGATGGGCAGCTCGCCAGTGTGCTTGAGCATTTCGTAGTGCATGGACTCGTCTTGAATCCGTCCGCGCTGGTAGCCGGTTTCCATTGCGCCCAACACGCCGCCGCGCTCGGCGATGCGTTCAAACTCCTGCAACACGGCTTCTTCAAGCAATTCGGTCAGCTCTTCAATGATGAAAGCGCCTTGCGATGGATTCTCGTTTTTCGCCAAACCCCACTCACGGTTGATGATGAGCTGAATCGCCATCGCACGGCGCACAGATTCTTCCGTCGGCGTGGTGATGGCTTCGTCAAACGCGTTCGTGTGCAGGCTGTAGCAGTTGTCGTAAATCGCAATCAGCGCTTGCAGCGTGGTACGGATGTCATTGAACTGGACCTCTTGCGCGTGCAGGCTGCGGCCACTGGTTTGAATGTGGTATTTCAGCTTTTGGCTGCGCTCATTAGCGCCATACTTTTCTTTCATGGCCACGGCCCAGATGCGGCGCGCCACGCGGCCCATCACCGTGTATTCGGGGTCCATGCCGTTGCTGAAGAAAAAGCTCAGGTTGGGCGCGAAGTCGCAGATG
>JBKJOH010000365.1:0-6302 GCA_046593295.1 Polaromonas sp.
TGCGGTCATCTACGCACATCTCTCCGGTGACGACACCGTCGGTGTGTACGCCTTGTTGGCCGATGACACCTGCCATTTTCTGGCTGTCGACTTCGACGAGGAACAGTGGCAGGACGATGCCAAGGCTTTTTATCAGTCCTGTGTGGAGTTGGGTGTGCCAGTCGCCCTTGAAATATCGCGTTCCGGCAAGGGTGCGCACGCTTGGGTTTTCTTTACCGGCAGCGTGTCTGCCCGTGATGCGCGTCGGCTTGGTACAGCCATCATCAGCAACACCTGTGCCCGTACGCGCCAACTCAAGCTCACGTCCTACGACAGGCTGTTTCCAAATCAGGATTTCATGCCCAAAGGTGGCTTTGGCAATTTGATCGCTTTGCCTCTGCAAAAAAAGCCACGTGAAAACGGCTGCAGTGTTTTTGTCGACAGCAACTTGCAGCCCTATCCAGATCAGTGGGCGTTTCTGGCATCCATCCAACCGATGCCTGCACACGATATCGAACCGACGATTCTGAGAGCGACCGGCAATGCGCACCCCCTCGATGTCACCTTCATCGACGAGGAGGACCAAAAAGAACCTTGGAAGCGTTCCACTACGCCCAAGAAACTGGTCGGGCCGATGCCAAAGTCCCTCACCGTAACACTTGGAAATCTGGTCTATTTTGAAAAGGCACAACTGCCGCAATCGCTGGCCAACCGGCTGATTCGCTTGGCGGCGTTTCAAAACCCTGAGTTCTATAAAAAACAGGCGATGCGCTTTTCAGTGTGGGACGAGCCGCGCGTCATCGGTTGCGCTGAAAATTTTCCCCTTCACATCGCGCTGCCGCGTGGGTGCCTGGATGCAGCCCAGACTTTGCTTACAGAAAATGGTATCGGTTGCGAATTGATCGATGAGCGATTCGTCGGCAATCCGATTGACATTGCCTTCGGTGGCACATTGCGTCCAGACCAAGAGGCCGCAGTGACGGCCATGCTGCATCACGATGCGGGTGTCCTGTGTGCGCCGACTGCATTTGGTAAAACGGTGACTGCCGCCGCCATGATCGCCAGACGTGGTATCAACACGCTGGTGTTGGTACACCGGACTGAGTTGCTCAAGCAATGGCAAGAGCGCCTGCAATCTTTTCTTGGCGTTGGCAAGGGCGTGCTGGGCACCATTGGTGGCGGCAAAGCCAAGCCGACCGGAATCATTGACATCGCCGTGATGCAGTCCCTGTCACGCCAAGGCGAAATCAGCCCGCTTGTCGAAAACTACGGTCATGTCATCGTCGATGAGTGCCACCACATCGGTGCTGCGTCGTTCGATGCCATTCTGAAACGGGTCAAAGCGAAATATGTGCTCGGTCTGACTGCCACGCCCATCCGCCGCGATGGCCAGCAGCCCATCATTTTTATGCAATGCGGGCCGACGCGGCACACCGCCGCCAAGTCTGAGAGTCCGCCACATGACTTGGCGGTTGTACCTCACACACTCCATAAGCGAATTGATTTGCCGACGGATGCGGGCATTCAGGATGTGTTTCGACACCTCGCTGTTGATACTGATCGAACAGTAGCGATTGCAAGCGAAATCGAAAACGCTTACAGACAAGGCCGCAAGGTGCTCGTGCTGACCGAGCGCACTGAGCATCTGGAGGCCATCAAAGCGGCGCTGGGGAGCAAAGTGGCCGCCTTGACTGTGCTGCACGGTCGGTTGGCAAAAAAGGTGCGCGCCACCTTGATCACCGACTTGGAGGCACTGCCACCAGATGCGCCGCGTGTGCTGCTGGCCACTGGCAAATTGGTCGGCGATGGCTTCGACCATCCGCCGCTGGATACCCTGGTGCTGGCGATGCCCGTATCGTGGAAGGGAACATTGCAGCAGTATGCAGGTCGACTGCACCGTGAGCACGCCACCAAAATGGATGTGCGCATCATCGACTTTGTTGATACTGGGCACCCGGCACTACTGCGCATGTGGGACAAGCGTCAGCGTGGTTATCGGGCGATGGGATACCGCGTTAGTACGCAGTAGTGCTTGCGTGGCCCGCAACGACACCCATGTGGGTGCTTTGGCGGGCTCTCACTGTCTCGATGGCATATGGGTGGGTGGTGTAAACAACTGCGCCAGCAAGTCGACCACCAGCGCTGCCGTCTGGCCATGCACGTCGCGCAAGGGGTTGAGCTCCACCACGTCGACTGAGCCCAGGCGGCCGGTGGCGGCGATCATCTGTAGCGCGGTCTGCATGTCGTGCTGATCCAGGCCACCGGGCTCGGGTGTGTCCACGCCGGGGGCGATGTCGGGCGACAGGCAGTCGATATCCAGGCTGACATGCACATGAGTGTGCTCATCCACCCCTGCCAGTGCCAGCGTCATGGCGGCGTGCAGCCCGACCTCGGCTATGTAGCGCATGTCCAGCACCTCAAAGCCCAGGTCTTGCACCAGCGCGCGCTCAGCCGCATCTATGCTGCGCACGCCTATCAGCTTTAACTCGCTGGGGCGCAGTGCCGTCGCGCCGCTGAGCTGCGTCAGCGCCGCCGGCCCGTGACCCAACAGGCACGCCACCGGCATGCCGTGCAAATTGCCGCTGGGCGAAGTGTCGGCCGTGTTGCAGTCGGCGTGGGCATCAAACCAGAGCACGCGCAAGTTCTTGCCGACGGCGCGGCAGTGCTGGACCACGGCGCTGACCGAGCCTATGGCCAGGCTGTGGTCACCGCCCAGCAGCACCGGCACATGCTCGTCGCGCAGCGCCTGCGCCACCGCGCCATGCACCGCGCCACACCAGGCGCTGACCTCGTCCAGATGGCGCCAGCCGGCACCCGCCGCCAGCCCCGGCGCGGCCGGGCCGCTGAGGTTGCCATGGTCTATGACGCGCCGCTGGCTGCCGGCCAGGGCCTGCGCCACGCCGGCCAGGCGCAGGGCATCGGGCCCGCAGGCGGCCCCGCGCACGTTGGCGCCCACATCGGTGGGCGCGCCTATCAACTGCAGCGCCGGGCCGCTACCCTGGCACCCCAGGGCCATGCCGTACAGGTCTTTCGGGTCGGCCAGCTCGGGGATCAAGTCCAGTTGGCGCGAGTCCGGCCGCACCACGTACTGCTTCAGGTAGCGCAGGGCGGAGTAGTCTTCCAGCGCGAAGCCGACTGAATCAAATATCGTCACGTCGCTGGCGTCCGTACGCACCAAAGTCTGTCCGTTCAAGACCTGCCACAGCTCGGTCACCGGGTGGTCTGCCGGCATCTGCTGCAGCTCGCCCTCCACCCGCGCCTGCGGCTCGTACTCCACCACCAGCTTGCTGCGCCGCAGCACGTCGGGGTGCAGCTCGGTCTTGCCGGGGCAGTCGCCGCCCACGGCGTTGATGTGCATGCCGGGCTCCAGCATCTCGGGGGTGAGGATGTGGGCGTGGCTTTTATCTGCGGTCAGCGTGGTGACGATGTCGGCGCCGCGCACCGCCTCGGCCACCGAGCCGGCGCGCACGGTGCGCAGGCCGGGGTAGTCGCGCAGGTTGCGCACCAGCTTGTCGGTGGCATGCAGGTCCACGTCATACAGCCGCAACTCGTCTATGCCCAGCAGATGGTGAAAGGCGATGGCCTGGAACTCGCTTTGCGCGCCGTTGCCTATCAGCGCCATGCTGCGGCTGCCGCGGCGCGCCAGATGCTGCGCCGCCAGCGCCGAGGCGGCGGCGGTGCGCAGTGCGGTGGTCAGCGTCAGCTCGGCCAGCAACAGCGGGTAGCCGGTCTGCACGTCGGCCAGCACGCCAAAAGCCACCACCGTCAACAGCCCCGCAGCGGGGTTGCGCGGGTGGCCATTGACGTACTTGAAGGCGTAGCGCTGACCGTCCGAGATCGGCATCAGCTCTATCACTCCCAGGCCGGTGTGGCTGGCCAGCCGCGCCACCTTGTCAAACTCGGCCCAGCGACCAAAATCTTCCGCCAGCAGCCGCGCCATGTCGGCCACGACCGCCGCCACGCCACGCTGCGCCAGGTGCGCTTGCAGGTCTTTTGTGCCTATGAAAGTCAACATGATGAAGCCTCATGTTAGGCCGGAATCGGCGCAAAGGCCAGCACACGTATCCTGCAAGGTTCTGTCGCATTAAGCGAATTTCCAAAAATTGACCCACTACCTGTAGCATCTCAACCTTGGCGATACGCTACCCCTGGTGTGTCGCGAAAACGAAAAATGCTTAATGCGACAGAACCGCATCGAAACCCGCAACCAGTAGTGAAAGTGTTACCCATTGGTTTTGAACCACGCCCCTTCCTCGACTTCTTGGCGATGTGGTGGCACCGATCTTCGTTGTGTTTATTGGGCATGGGTCGACCGCATCAGTAAACAGAGAATCCTACGCCATGCGGCTATCCGCGCAACAACGCCCTGTCCAGCTACAGTCCGGAACTCAACCCCGAGGAGCGCCCGCCAGCAAAGCGGCATTTCCCCCCGCCGCAGTCGTATTCACCGTCACCGTCTGCTCGGCGCAGAAGCGGTACAGATAATGCGGCCCGCCGGCCTTGGGACCCGTGCCTGAGAGGCCTTCGCCGCCAAAGGGCTGCACGCCCACCACCGCACCGATCATGTTGCGGTTGATATAGATGTTGCCGACATGCGCAGCCGCAGCGAGCGCCTGGGCGCGCGAGTCGATGCGGGTCTGGATGCCCAGCGTCAGGCCGTAGCCCAAGGCGTTAATCTGCGCGATCACCGCTTCAGGCGTGCTGAGCGGACCGCTGCCCCAGCGCACAACCTGCAGCACAGGGCCGAAAATTTCGTCCGTCACCTCGGCCAGGATGCCGACTTCGAAGGCGGCGGGTGGGATGAGATTTGCTATCAAATTAGTAGCTTCTTGCGCCCATAATTTATCGGCTACAAGCACTTTTGATGTTGATCTGAGACGCTGCAGGTGCTTCTGGATGGTGTCAAAGGCCTCGCGGTCAATCACCGGTCCAACATCGGTGGCGAGATCAGACGGACTGCCGACCGCCAGCTCTTGCGCCGCCCCTTGCAGCATCTCGATGACCTTGTCGGCAATGCCCTCATGCACGCAGAGCAGGCGCAGCGCCGAGCAGCGCTGGCCGGCCGAACGGAACGCGCTCTGAACCACGGCATCGACCACCTGTTCGGGCAAAGCGGTGCTGTCCACCAGCATGGCGTTGACGCCGCCAGTCTCGGCGATCAGCGGCACGATCGGGCCGTCTTTGGCGGCGAGCGCGCGATTGATGACTCTGGCAACCTGGGTGGAACCGGTGAACACTACGCCAGCCACACCGGGCGCCGCCACCAGTGCGGCACCCACGGTGTCGCCGGGGCCGCGCAGTAACTGGAGGGCGCCTTCCGGCACACCGGCCGCATGCAGCAGCTTGACGGTTTCCCACGCCACGCCCGGCGTTTGCTCGGCGGGTTTGGCCAGCACGGCGTTGCCGGTGGCCAGCGCAGCCGCCACCTGGCCGGTAAAAATCGCCAGCGGGAAATTCCACGGGCTGATGCAGACCCAGACACCGCGCGCCGTTAACCGCAGCTCATTGGTTTCGCCGGTCGGCCCCGGCAGCGCTACGGGCTGCATGATGAGCTCGGCTTCATTGGCGTAGTAGCGCAGGAAGTCAACCGCCTCGCGCACCTCGGACACCGCATCGCCCCAGGTTTTGAACGCTTCCCTGACCAGCAGGGCGCAGAACCTGGGCAGCTGCTGCTGTAGCGCATCGGCGGCGCGGCGCAGGATGGCAGCGCGCTCGGCAACCTCCACCTTGCTCCATTTTTGATAGCTGCTTATGCCGATACTTACTGGACTAGCGGCCAATTTGACATCAAATTCTGGCACGACAGGCACTTCGGTAGTGTTGAAGGCCGCCAGCAGCGGCGCGCGCATGCTTTCCACCGTCAGATCCAGCCCCTGGCTGTTGGCGCGGCCAGGGCCGTAGAGTGCGGGCGGCAGCGGCAGGGAAGACTCGGGCTCCAGCCGCAGCGGCGAGGTCAGCAATTCGCCCATGCCCACCGATTCGTCGGCCAGCTGGTGCACGAAGGAGGAGTTGGCGCCATTTTCCAGCAGGCGGCGCACCAGGTAGGCCAGCAGGTCGCGGTGCGCGCCGACGGGCGCGTAGACGCGGCAGCTGATCAGCGGGTTTTTCAGCACCTCGCGAAAAACGCCCTCGCCCATGCCATGCAGGCGCTGCAATTCGAACGGCACGGCGTTGCGGGAGGCCATCTGCAAAATCGCGGCAATCGTGGCCGCGTTATGCCCGGCGAACTGCGGGTAGACCGCATCGGGCGCGGCCAGCAGCGCCTGCATGGCATGGGCGAGGGCGTTTTTCGCGAGGTGCTGAAAAACCCGCTGATCAGCTGC
>JBKJOH010000052.1:0-10510 GCA_046593295.1 Polaromonas sp.
TCAAACTTTTCGACTTAGGGCAACCGCTCTCTCTGAACGACGTGGGCTGTGGCTACGGCGCGCTGCTGCGCTTTCTGGCCAGACGACATCGCCGCCTGGAACTGGATTACCTGGGCACTGATCTTTCGCAGGCCATGATTGATCTGGCCAAACCGTCTCGAAGCCCATCCATCCGTTCCCGATTTGTGACGACCGGCTTGATCCCCCGGGTGGCCGACTACTCGGTTGCCAGCGGCATTTTCAACGTGCGCCTGGATCAATCGGCTGACCACTGGACTCTTTTCATCGAACAAATGCTGGCTGACTTGCATGCGGCAAGCCGCTTTGGTTTTGCCGTCAACTTTCTGGCGCCCGCCGGGCCCGACATGCAGCCGATTGCCGAGCTCTACCGTATTTCACCTGAGGTATGGATACGCCATTGCGAGCGACAATTCAAGGCTAAAGTCGAGCTGGTAGAAGGCTACGGAATGCGCGAATTCACGCTGCTTGTCAGGCGCTGATGTCAGCATTTTCCGAGGGATGTTGAGTCAGCTGCACCAGACGGGCACGTTCACGCAGCAATGCCGCGTCGTAAATCGAGGCGCCTGTTATCCGAACCAGGGTCTCGGCCTCCGCAAACAGAGCCTGCGCCTGGCCCGCCCGCTCCAGTCCGTACGCATCCAGTGTTGCCGATGCCAGGGTGATGAGGGCGCGGCACTCTGGCAGGCGCGTGCTGCGCTGGCGGGAGATGGTGATCGCTTCATGCGCAGCCTCCAGCGCTTCATCAAAACGCCCCAGGCTGCGGTGACACTCTGCGAGGCTGGCCAGAATTTCGGTCTCAAACTCCATCGCGACCTTGGCGCTTCTGACCAGCGCCAAGGCTTCCGAATAGGTCGCCGCTGCGACGTGAAAATCACCGGCGATGCTCGCCGCCAAAGCACGACAGCTCAAAGCAAAGACCTGCAGATACGGCCCTTCATGTTTTGCAGCAATCTCGGCAACACGGCCGGCATGCTGCTGTGCCAGATCAGCGTCCTGGCGGCATGAAGCGAGATCCATATAGCCGAAATGCGCAAATTGCAGGATCACCGGGTCATTTGATGATTGACCCAGAATCAGCATTTCGCTGAGGCATTGCTCTGCCTCATCAAGCCGCCCGAGACGGACCAGCAAGCGCCCTCGCATCCCAAGAATCCAGTGTTCAATGCTGAAACCAATGAACTCCTGGTCAAAGCGGTCAATTTCACCTACGTCCTGAAACGCACGGTTGTTGGCCTCCAACGCCTGCTCCAGCATTCCCGCCCAGGCGTAGGCCTGGCTCAGCGCCGCATGGAGGGTTGCGGCGCGCCCCGGGTCGGACCCCGCAGGCATGAGCGCCAGGGCCTTGAGTAAACGCTCCACATACCCGTCCGCAGGCCCTCCACTGGCTTGCAGCATTCGCCCCTCCACCATCAGAAGCAACTGGATCAGTCGGCTGTCGAACTCTCCGGCCAGTGTGATGGCTTCATCGATAAAGGGCTGGACCTCTCGCAGAGTCAGTCCTTCGCGCCAGCCAAGTACACAGATCTGCCCGCCAGCCCGCACGCGCAGTTTGTCGGTCGTGTCCGATCTGGGTTGTTCCTGCAAAAGCGATCGCACCTTGTGCCAGTGCTTGATGGCCAAAGCGGAGTTGGTGGAACCCACCCACTGGGCAGCACGTGCGGCGTGGTCGGCAGCGGGGAGCATCTGCCCGGCCGCTTCGTAGTGGTAGGAGATCAGACCTGCGTATTCGTCGATCTGGTGGCGGTAGTAGACCTCCATCGCGATGGCCACCGCACCATGCAGGGGGCCGCGACGCACCTTGAGCTGGGTGCTGTACGCCACCTCCTGAATCAGAGGATGGCGAAAGGTGAAACGTCGGCCACCCACCGCGGGCTGCGGCAAGATGAGCTCGGCGTGGCACAGGCCGTCCAGCCCCTTTTCGATCACCTTGGCCAGCGGACTGGCCATGTGCTCCAGCACGGCGAGCGGGATTTCCTTGCCGATGATGGCGCACATCTGCAACAGGGTTTTTTCTGGCTCGCCCAAGCGGTCCAGTCGCGCCCCGATCACCGCCTGCACAGTAGCGGGCAAGGCCCTCTCTATTGCCCCCAACCCCTCGGCACCAAGGTTGTTCCCCTCCAGCAAATAACCGCTGTCGACGAGCGACCGCACCAGCTCCTCGGCGAAAAAGGGATTGCCACCGCTTCGTATGGCAACCAGTTCGCAAATATCCTGCAATTCAGCGCGGGGCCCGATCAGCGTCCTGACCAGATGTTCTGTTTGACCGGCGCTCAGCTGTCCGATATCAATTTTTTCGAAGTTTTCAAACTGGGCCCACGGCATGCGGTAGGAAGGGCGGTAATTGAGCAGCACCATGGTCCGGGTGCCAGCGGCCGCCTCAACCAGCGTCGCCACGAATTCTTCGCTGGCCTCATCCAGCCAATGGAGGTCCTCGATGAGGATCACTGATGTGGTGGCCGCATCGTGCTTGACCAGCTCACGCACCAGGTTGAGTAGCCTGCTGTGGCGAGCCTTGGGGTTGAGTGGGGACGGAGGGGTGCCAGCCTGGGCTACCCCTAAAAACTCGTACAGCAAGACAAGATCGGCTTCTGCCGGGGTACCGAGTTCTGCCATGCGCTCAGCAATCCTGTTTCTGGCGGAGGCGGCATCATCCTCAGGGGGAATGCGAAAAAAGAAAGTCCGCAGAAGGCTCAAACCTGGCTGCAGGGGCGTTGAATGGCCGTAAGGCTGCGCGCGCACCTCAAAAACCGGGACCAAACTGGCGCGGCACCACTGGACAAATTCGTGGCAAAGTCGACTCTTGCCTGCCCCTGGCTCGCCTGAAATGCCCACCACACGGGCCTGCCCGCGCTCGGTGGCAAGCAAGGCCTGCCGGAGAAGCGCGACCTCCCGGTCCCGCCCCAGGAAAGGCGTCAGGCTGGCCGGATGAAAATGCTGGTCTGCCGAGGCCGTCCTGAACCCGGTCAAGGTGTAAATCACCGACTTGCCCGAGATGCCCTTGAGAACATGTTCCCCCATGGGCTGCACCTCACAGGCAGTGCGCACTAGCGAATAGCAGTCTTCTGTCAGGCAAATGCCGCCAGGATCAGCCAGCCCCACGACCCGGCTTGCCAGGTGAATGGTGAGCCCATGAGCGCCGCCCCCTTTGCCGTCGGCATGCTGGGGGTCTGACGCTACCTGACCCGAGTGCAGGCCCACCCGAATTCGCAAGCCCTCGTTATCCGCGGTGAAAGACCGTTGCATGTCCAGCGCGGCTTCGCAGGCCAGCAGGGCATGGGCTTCCAGCGCCCTGGGCGCGCCAAAAATAGCCATGACACCGTCACCCAGCGTTCGTATGACCGTTCCATCAAACTTTTCGATCGACGCGGACATGCGTGCCAGCGCTGGGCCCAGGCGATCCATGGCCTGTTCGGGATCAAGATCAGCGATTTGCTCTGTGGAACTCACGATGTCGGCAAAAAGCACGGTGGCCTGTTTGAGTTCGCCCCATTTCACAGCTGTTGGGCCGCTGGCAACCCCGGGAACAGCATCGCGGGCGGTCCCGCAAGCCCCACAAAACCGCGCGGAAGGGCCGAGCTCCTGCCCGCAGCGGCGGCAAGCCAGCGACAAGCCTACGCCACACCCCTCACAGAAACGATTTCCATCGGAGTTAACAGTCAGGCATGAACTACAGCGCAACGACATTTTTTAGAATTCTCAACAACAGCCACCAGCAACCATCGCGAATCCTTGCATGGTGATGGATACAAAGCAAGGCAATAGTGTCAGCCCCTAAATGATCACTTTCACCGCCTGCCAGGCAGAAACGACAGCTTTGAACTCTTTGGAATTGTTTCCAAACCGGGAATCTGCCACGTCCCTGGTAAGTCGCGCGGCATCCTGAAAGCTTGCTGCAGGCTTGAGCTTCGCAAAGGCTTCGTACCAGATGGGTCCCGCTTTTTCCCACGAAAACCCGCCCATTTTTTTTGCGGCCAGGTAAAACGCACGGTTGGGAATACCGGAGGCGTCATGCACATCGGCGCCCTCAATGTAGTCATCCATGCTTTTGAACTGGTCGTCTTCGTACCAGGTCAGCTTGCGATTACCTGGATCCTTGAGCGAACGGATGGCCAGGCCATGCTCCGGGGCGAGCATGTGTTCGCCCAACAGCCAGCTGGCCTGGCTGGCGTCCTGCCCGGCGTGCCACTGCTTGACCATGCTGCCCACAACGTCCGAGAAGGATTCATTCAGTGCGCCGCTTTGGCCTTGAAGCGCATGGGTCTGCTCCTTGAATTCACGGTCTTTGACCGGTACCCGGACCACGCCCAGGCCCCCTGGAATCAGGTATTGCGTGACCCCATGCGTGAGTTCGTGGGCGATGATGTCCAAGGCCTGCGTAAATCCGCCGACATCGTGGTCACCATAAACCATTTGCTCGCCGGTCCACATGGCGTTGCTGAAGTTCTCTCCAAAATGCACCGCCGATGCCACGCGTATCCCGCGGTTGTTGATGGAGTTGCGGCCGAAAACCTGCAGGAAGAAGTCCAGGGTGATCCCGGTGTTGCCATAGACCTGGTTGACGGTGGCATCCCGGGTGGGCCGGCCACCCTCGGTACGCTCGGATTTGCCAGGTAGCGTTGTGCCGGTACCCACATCAAAAACAACACGCTGATAAGGTGGGGCGAATGCGAACAGCAGTGGCACGGCCACCAGGGGCTTTGTTGGTGGCGACGTCCACGCATTGCGCTGCATTCGAAGGCGAGCCGCATTCTCCATGTGCCCATGCAGGGCATGGCGGTGCTTGTCCTCCGACTTTGCAGCGAGTTTTCCGAGCAGCTTGGAGGGAACTGCAAAACAGGCGCAACGATACGCTGATGTGACGGGGTTTTTTCCTTAAGACCTGGCCGACGACGGGCCGAGTTTGAAGCGGAGGCGGGCAGCCCGACAGTCGCCCTGCCCGCGGATGACTACCAGCGGCTGGGCAGCTTTTTGAACAAAGTGATACGCCGTATGCCCAGCTCAATGTAGCCGCCCTTTTCAAGGTCCTTGAGCAGGCGGCTGACCATTTCGCGCGAGGCACCGACGCAGTTGGCGATGTCCTGGTGCGTGATGGATTCCAGCATGGTGCTATTACCTTCGCCCTCAGTCGCTTCGCCGCGGCGTTCTTCGAGCAAGGCGACCAGACGGCCATACACGTCGAGCAGCGCCATGTTGCGAGCGGTTTCTGTGGCGGCCCGTGCCCGCCGGATCACCTGAACCACAAGGTTGATGGCGAACTCAGGCTCTTCAACCAGATGCTCGCTGACATCAGAGCGGCTGAGCACCGCGCAGGTGCAGGGCTCCAGCGTCATTACCGAAGCGGACCGAGGTCCGCCATCCAGGGACATCTCGCCAAAATAATCGCCGGCGTTCACGGTGCCGTAGGTGATTTCCCGCCCACTGTCGACCATGGCAAACACCTTGACACTGCCCTTGAGCAGCACAAACAGGCTGTCGCCGGCCTCGCCCTCGTTGATCAGAACCGCATTTTTACGGTACGTGCGCTGTACCCCACGGCGCGCCAGCGACCGCAACTCGGGAACCAACGGGGTGTACAGGTCTTCATTGGAGGTGGTTGACATGCTCATGATGAACCGTAATCTAGCACGTGGCGTGCCGCCGGTATGGCCGTCGGCGCCAGAGAAGGTGGTTTTTAGTGGAGTTGAACCAGGTGAAAAGGGGCCACCGGTGGCAATACAGCCACCCGGTTCACCAGTTCACGGACACCACTGGAGCCGGTTTTGGCGCAAAGACTGCGCACATGGCTGCGCACGGTAGACACGGCAACCTTCATCTGGACAGCAATCTCCGGCGTGCTCAAGCCCCTGCACAAAATGGCCAGCACCTGCTCTTCAGTCTGAGTCAATCCATAACTGCGGGCAAAAAACCCGAACATCCCTGATTCGCAAACCTCGGCACGCGAAAAGAAGATCGCAGTCCGACTTTTCCAGCCACCCAGCTCATGTTTGAGGGGCACGACCGCCAGCATCAGGCTCAAGCCGCCGCCCGTGACATTGATCAGGCTGCGTTTGCCAGCGCGGGCTTTGACCAGGGCCGATTGCAGCGTTTTACCGTCCGCCGGCGTGGTTGCCTGGAGTTCGTCGCCGACCTTGCCCAGCACCCGGCTGCGATTGAGCTCGATCCGGGCCGCCTGGTTGGCGTGAATAATCTGGTTGCGCTCGCCGACCACAACAACGCCGTGGGCCAATGCGTCAACCAACAGGGACAGGACATCCGGATTGGCGTCGCCCAACTCCGGATTGGCAAGTAGCAGGGCCGGCTCCGCGAATCCGGCCGTCAACAAGGTGTTCATCTTCAATCGCTTTTCAGCCGTTGCAACTTCTTAAGCGTATGAAGCCTGAGCGAATGATGATAGTGAATAAGGCGTCCGCTACGGGTGAACAATTTCACAAGATCAAACCAACACCTGATGGTCACCTTTGGCGCCGGAGACAACTACAAGCGTGCGCCAACTTACCAAGTGAGGCCTACGCAGCGTTGCCAAGGCCGGGCGTTATGGTCGCCCGACTTACACCCATGTGCTCAATACCGCTCTGGTCTGCGTCCAATACTCCTGCAGCTCGGTAAATTGCTGGGGGGCATTGGCGGGTACACACCCCGTCTTTGCCACCGCCTCCAGTTCCACGCAGACAGCCTGCATGGCGACAGCGCCCACATTGCTGGTCGCGCCAATCAGTGCGTGGGCGGCCCAAGCCAGCGCCAGAGGGTCATCGGCTCGGATGCTCTGGTCTATCGCACTGAGCCTCTGGGAGGCATCGGCCATAAAAAGGCCAATCACCTCGCGGGTCATACTCAGCTTGTCGTCATCGAACTCCTTGAACTGGGCGAGACGCTCAAGGTCCATCAGCCTGACGTCCGCTCGACGCGCCGGCCGGACCAGCGCCGCCTGGGTAGCAGCCAGCAACGCGGGGCCCTCTGCCCGGTCGCGCACGGGTATCGGCCTGGCAGGTCTCCCCGATCCCTCAGCTGCGGAGGTCATCCTGGGTAACCAGCGCTCCAGCGCTTGCGCCAGCGCAGACACATGCAAGGGCTTGGTCAGGTAGTCATCCATGCCGGCGGCGGCGCAGCGCGCACGGTCTTCGGGCGAGGCGGCGGCAGTCAGCGCGAGGATAGGCGGCGCCTTGTTGCCCATCATGGCCTGTATCTGCTGCGTGGCCTGAAACCCGTTCATGCGGGGCATGTTGACGTCCATCAGAACGGCGCCAAAACGTCGACCCGCACCGTGGGCTCGCGCCACGGCCTGCACAGCCTCCCGGCCGTCCAGAGCGGTTTCTGACTGATAGCCCAGTTTGGCGAGCATGGCACAGGCCACCTTGAGGTTCACGGCATTGTCATCGACCACCAGCAGTGTCATATTTCTTGCTTCGGCACCGGGGTTGCCTGCGCTTGCACCCCCTGGCGGCTTGTGGCTGCTCTCCCCGGAAAAGCAACGTATCAGCGTATCGAACAACTGCTTCTGGCGAGCCGGCTTGAGCAAACGCGCCTTGAACAGTTGCACAGCCTCCTGGCCAGGGGGCATGAACCCGGAGGTAAGCAGCACCAGCGGCACCGCAGCCAGAGCGCTACGGGCTTTGATCGCTCGCGCCAACGCCACGCCATCCATTTCTGGCATGTGCATGTCAGTGATGATGATGTCGGGTCGCAGGGATTTCTCCTGCGTCAGCGTCCGCAGGGCCTGGGCACCGGAGTCGGCACTGCTCACCTGCATGCCCCACATCTGCAGTTGGCGCGTCAGGACCCGCACATTGGTCACGTGGTCATCTACGACCAGCACCTGCTTGCCCTGCAAGGCCAGGGCGTCAAGGGTGCCCGACGCGGCAGGCAGCTGCGCTGGCGGCGCCTGGATGGTGAACCAGAAAGTCGAACCCTTCCCCGGCACACTGTCTACACCGATGTCGCCGCCCATCAACTCGACCAGCCGCTTGCAGATGGCCAGCCCCAGTCCAGTGCCGCCGTATTTGCGGGTTGTGGAAGCGTCAACTTGGGTAAAGGCCTGAAACAGCGAACCGATACTGTCCGCCGGGATGCCTATTCCCGTGTCGGACACACGGAACTCCAGCAGAACAAGTCCCGAATCATCGGCCTGGAGCAGCCGCCGGACAGTCACGGCCACCTCCCCCTTTTCGGTGAATTTGACGGCATTGTTGATGAGGTTGATGAGAACCTGCCGGATGCGTGTGATGTCTCCGGCGACAGCTTCGGGCATCTCCGGCCACCCGCCGCCGACCAACTCGGGCACGTCAACGATCAACTCCAGGTTTTTTTCCCGGGCCCGGGGGGCCGCGATATCGCATGCTTCTTCAATGGCGCTGCGCGGACTCAAGGGTTCGGTCTCAAGATCAAGCTTGCCCGACTCAATTTTCGAAAAGTCCAGAATGTCATTGATGACGGCCAGCAACTGGTCGCTGGAGAGGCGAATGGTTTGCAAATAGTCGCTTTGCTCGTCATCCAGCGGTGTCTCGGCCAGCAGGGTGCTCATGCCCACCACGCCATTGAGCGGGGTGCGAATCTCATGACTCATGGTTGCCAGAAATGAAGCCTTGGCCCTGGCAGCCTGCAAGGCCTCCTCGCGGGACGCCAGCAACTCTGCAGTGCGCTGCGCTACCCGTTGTTCCAGCGTCTCATTGGCATCTTCGATGGCCCGGGTTTTGATCTGCACCTCGGCCCGATACCTTTTGAGCTGCTCTGCGCTGTCGTGCATCACCTGAGACAGGGCCATCACTTCCCGCAGATGGGTATCGCAGTCGATCCGGGGGACTTCTCCGCGCCCGAGTTGCTGGGCGGCCACACTGAGGCGCTTGAGCCTGCGGCCAATGCGATTGCCCACATAAAGTGCGACCAGCGCACCCAGAAAAACAAGTCCGCCGATCAAGCCCAGGGACAACTTCCAGGCGCGGTCAATGTCTGCAGTGAAGTCGCTTTCTGGCGCAGCCACCACCAGCGTCCAACGCAGCCCCAGCGATTCGCCAAACGGGCGCTGGACCATCATCAGCGTGTCACCCTGCAGGGCCAAACGCTGCAAGGTCGTGTTGCTGGCGACTGAATCCTCCCTTTTGCGGGAGCGCTCCAGCACAAGCGCCGCAAAACTTTCGCGAATAACCCGATTGGCACTGTTCTGCGGACTGCGCCGCACCTGTTGGCCTTGCTGGTCCTCCAACAGGGGGTCCCCGGCCGATCCAGCAACCAGCAGGCCCGCCTCATCAACAATGAAAGCGGCCCCGCGAGCGCTGATGCGTTGTGTTTGCAGCAAGGCGGAAAGCTGCTGCAGGTAGAGGTCCACGCCGAAGACGCCCGCCGCACCTTCATCGCTGTCATACACAGGCTGCGACAGGGTGACCAGCAGCTGCGGCTGGTCCGGGACCACCTGAACGGGTGAAAAAACGCGTCCCTTGGCAATCAAAGCGCCCTGGTACCAGTTGCGGGTGCGAGGCTCGAACCCGGGAATCGCCACCATCGGCTTTGTCCTGTCACCCGGGCGCCGGGCAGCAAAAGCCTGCAATACCGCGTCGTTTGGGGAGCGGACCAGAATGGTCGCCCCACCAGCGTTGCTCTCTACTGAAAAATACTCGCCGCGGCTATTGCCAAAATACAGCTGCGGCACATCCGGGGACTGTCTGGTCAGCGCAAAAGCCATCGGTTCGAAGGCCGCACCGTGGCGCAGCCAGTCCCGGGCCTGTTCGGCTTGCGACGCATTCAGGCGCTCAGGGAATAGACCATTGAGGACGTTATGCGCCTGCGCCAGATGGGCCTGCGTGCCGGCCTGAATCTTGGCGGCAACATTAAAAAGAATTTCCCCTGCCAGATCCTGGGCAGCCTGGGCACTGCTGCGCGCCATCAACCCAGCCACCAATGCCGCGGGCACCAGCGCAAACAGCAAAAGGCTCACGACAAGAACTCGACGCAGGGAAATTGTTCTCTTGGGCATAAACCTGTTGCGCCAATGCGTTCGTCGCTGCTGCTGGAGGGTCAGGCTTGCAGGGCCAGGCCCAGCAGTTCCGCAGCATCAAGCGCGGCACTGCGGCCAGGCAAGGCAACCAGCGCCCGCCCGCCCGTGGTCACGCCGCCGGTGACGCCTCGCAACATGGCCACGCTGGCAGCAATCTGCCAGCCAGCCTTGTAGGCCTGTTTTTGCAGGAGCAAGGTCGCGCTGACGGTGTCGCCGACAGGCAAGACATGCATGCCGCCGTGCAGGGGGTCTTCAAGTTTGGCCAACGCGACCGGACCGCTGTTCAATGCCACGCTGACGTCGAACCGGGGAAGCCGGTGGGTCGGAAATTGGGTGTTGATGAATTTCTGCACACGCCTGGCTGCATGCAGCAGCCTCAGTGCAGCGCGCGCGGCACGCAGGCCATGATTGACGGAGCTCGTGTCGGTGCTGTCGACAAAAACGACCAGCAAACCCTCGCCGACAAATTGCATGTGCTTCGCGCCGAACAGATGAACGGTGTCA
>JBKJOH010000125.1:0-3828 GCA_046593295.1 Polaromonas sp.
CATTGGAGTAGAGGCGACTTTGAGGCCGGCAACTGTCGAACCCGGGTGGACAGTCTGAAACGCCATAATCCGCCGAAAACGCCGAAATTGGAGAAGTTCAACGCCGAAATCCTCCCCTTCCCTTATAGAAGGGGATGGTTTATGGCTTTTTTGTGGAGTTGCTGCCATGAATGATTTATTCGGACTGGAGCAAACCCCCAAGCGCACCAACGACAGACCCGAGGCCGCTGCCTTGCTGGAAGTGCTGAAGGCACTGCGAGCGCATCCCCTGGTGGCATGGGCTGAACGTCAGAACAGTGGAGCCGCCAAGGTGGGCAACCGCTTTATCCGCTTTGGCTGGCCGGGCTGCCCTGACGTGCTGGGGCAATTGAATGATGGCCGCTTGCTGGGTGTGGAAGTGAAAGCGCACAAGGGCCGGATAAGCTCTGAGCAGGTGGCTTTCCTGGAGCGCATCCGTGGTGCTGGTGGCGTGGCATTCGTGGCGAGAGATTGCCGCGATGTGTTCGATAACTTGAAATTGAAGGAAGGAATCAAGCGATGACCGAAAAGAAAAAATCGGGCTGCTGGAAGGCTGGCGAATCTGGTAGCCCCACAGGAAAACCGCCGGAAAGTGGCGAGAATGTGCCCGAAATCATCCACGTCACCCACAAAACGGCGCTGGCCGAAGGAACGGTAGTGGATACCTGGAAGGGAGGAGAGCGTGACGGCTCACTCAACTTGTTTGTGCAGCACGTCTTCGAGTTCGACATATGGCAAAAGCATCCGGACACTGATGACCTCCTAAGCACATTGCGCGAATCAATCAGGCGAACGCAAGATGGTGACTTGTCGGGCCTAGAGGCGATGCTGGTGGCCCAGGCTTCAGCGCTACAAACGATGTTCATTGCCATGGTCATGCGGTCCTCAAAGGCACAGCAGACGCGCAACTGTGAGACCTACCTGGCGCTGGCCCTGAAAGCGCAGGCGCAGAGCCGGGCGACCATATCGGCGCTGGTGGACTTGAAGTTTCCAAGACAAGCCACGTTTGTGAAACAGGCCAATATCGCCCACGGGCCGCAACAGGTGAACAATGGCGCCGCGCGGGCTGGCGCAATCTCTCACGCGGAAGAAAACAGACCTGAACAAAACAAACTATTGGAGGTGAACCATGGGAAACCCGGCGGCAGGCTGGACACCAGAGCGGCGCAAACGGCAGGCAGAGCTGATACGGCGGTGGAAACCGTGGGCAAAGTCCACCGGACCAAAAAGCCCAGAGGGTAAGGCGGTGGTATCGCGCAACGCTTTTGCTGGCGGGCTACGGGCTGAAATACTTGCCCTCAGTCGGGTGCTGAATCAGACGTTTCGCGACCATCGGGAGTGGATGCGCGGGCTGGGGCCGCTATGACCTGCCAGAGCTGCATTCACCGCCTGGACGTGACGCTGCGGTGGCTGTGGCTGGCTACAGGGTGCCGCTTGGGGCTGGTGAACTGTTAACACATGTTAACGTTTTTGGCCAGTCGCGCACGCGCCTGCGAGCGTAACAAAAGCGCAAGAAAACGTCACAGCTTTTCGCCGTTATTCAGCGCGGTTTCTAGGAGTTGCAAGAAAGCCGACTGTTGAAGAATGTTAAGGTTCAACAGGAACTTTCAAGGCCGGCGTGCAGGTTGCCAAAAGTTGCCAAGATGTTGCCAAGGCCATGACACGATGAAACCGAGGGAGCGGCATGTCAATAAATGTCAAGGTTTTCTCAGGTTCCTCGGAAGTGAGGCTGGAGCCGTGGCCATGGTGAACGCGGGCTGGCTGTGCATGGCTGCTAGACATTTCCAAAAATCGGAGGCAAGATTGCCCTGAGAAAAAAGTAGCAGCCTGGTCAGCGTAATAGCGACACCGGGCGCTGAAGGTGTCCGTCGTGCGATTCAAAAAATGGAGGGTAAATGTTGCTATTGATATTAATGTTGCCGTATCTGTTGATAGTGGGTCTCGCCTATGGCATCGCTTATTGGATAAGTTCGACAGGGCTGGCTTACTGGCGAGCGACTCTTGGATTCACGGTGGCCTTCGTTGCTGCCTGGCTAGGCGGCACCCTCATTGGCGCGCTTCTCTACTCCCAGCTTGCTCCAGATGGAGTTTCACAGAGAATTGAAATCATGCTTGGTACAGGATTCTGGTTGGCTTCAATCGGTGCTGGGTTCGGCGTGTACCGGGCGCGATTTAAGCTCAGGACAGGCGAGTCTGCCCCGGCATTCAAATTTCCATCGTGGGTACTACCGGTTGTCGGTGGTGTAACTGTCGTTGGTATCTTGGCGGCTGTGGCTTTGCCAGCGTTGCAAGGGAAATCGAAGGTTCAAATTGCTGAGTCGAAGAAGCTGCCAGAGTTCGACCTTTCTCAGTTTCAGACACCCCAGGCAAAACCCAGCCGGATTGATGACCTACTACCAGCACCAGACTCGATTGCGCCGGGGAGCGACCCTCTCGGTCTATATCGCGACCCTCTCGGTCTATATCAACAGCCACCAGCACAGCCAGTCCCAACACCGCAAGGCAACTTCTTTAACGAGCCGCCCGCCGACACGACGGTCAGCCAGACTACGCCTCGTGAGACTTTGCCGGAACTCGACCTCTCTCAGTTCCAAAAAAAGCTGGGACCATTTGACCGCTGGCGTTACGAGTCATGCCAGAAAGAAGCCGCCCAAGCACCCACGCCGCAAGGTGTTGGGGTCGGCCTGCGCATCTGCCGCGAGAAGTTTGGGCAGTGAAGTACCTATGCCGCGCGCTGAATCGACCAGCGCGGTCATGCCAGCCGTTCTGCCCCTACGCGCTCTACGCGCCTACGGCACTAAGCGCTGCGGGTCAACCCGCCCAGCATCACCGCTTTCCGTTTGCCAGCGGCGTAGTGTTGGTCAGTGTCAACGGCTGGGTACCGCCATTGCCAGAAGAATTAGGGTCAGACCCCCATCGCGCTACCGATTTGGATTTACTGCACATACAGCATTTGCCGAAGCCGCAGCTTGGCGGCAGGACTGAGCGTCATAGTAGTGGCATTGGGTGCCATAGGATGCAACAACGCAAAATGACGCACCTCCAGCCACCGGAGTCAGCGGTACTTCAACGGGTGGCGTTGCTGGATTGCGCGGCGGTTTTGGGCTTCCAGTTGCGCGCGGAGGCTTGGGCCGCTGCGCGTTGCTTGGGTGACAAGTGACGTTCCAAAATATCACGATTTTTTACCGCAGCTTGATCCCCCTGTGCGCTGGCCAGCAGCCACCAGAAATAAGCTGATTGCTCGTCCTTGGGCACGCCTTGGCCGTTGGCATACATCAGGCCCAGGTTGTTCTGCGCGCTGGCATGCCTCTGCTCGGCGGCTTTGCGGTACCACGCCACCGCCTGCTGGTCATCCTTGGGCACGCCTTGGCCGTGGGCATACATCACGCCCAGGTTGAACTGCGCGTTGGCATGCCCCTGCTCGGCGGCTTTGCGGTACCACGCCACCGCCTGCTGCTCGTCCTTGGGCACGCCTTGGTCGTTGGCATACATCACGCCCAGGTTGTACTGCGCATCGGCATGCCCCTGCTCGGCGGCTTTGCGGTACCACGCTGCGGCCTGCTGGTCATCCTTGGGCTCGCCTAGTCCGAAGGCATACATCACGCCCAGGCTGTACTGCGCGCTGGCAAGCCCCTGCTCGGCGGCTTTGCGGTACCACGTCACCGCCTGCTGCTCGTCCTTGGGCACGCCTTGGCCTTTGGCATACATCACGCCCAGGTTGTGCTGCGCACCGGCATCCCCCTGCTCGGCGGCTTTGCGGTACCACGTCACCGCCTGCTGCTCGTCCTTGGGCACGCCTTGGCCGTTGGC
>JBKJOH010000177.1:0-5802 GCA_046593295.1 Polaromonas sp.
CATGTTCAACGTCGATCCGGTGACAGTCAACAACGCCACGATCATGCTGCACGACGGCTCGATGATGCCGTTTGGCGGCACGATCGAGAACAGCGGCGCGATTGTTCTTGGCTCCACGGGCGATAACACCAGCTTGGAAATTCTGTTCCGCGGAGTGACGCTGACGGGCGGCGGGCAGGTGACGCTGTCCGACAGCAGCCAGAACGTGATTTTCGCCAGCAATCCTGGGTCGACGCTGACTAACCTTGACAACACCATTTCGGGCGCGGGGCAGATCGGGCTCGGCCAGATGCATCTGGCCAACGCGGGAACCATCCTCGCCAACGGCGTGAATGCGCTGGTGATCGATACCGGCAGCAATATCGTCACCAACTCCGGCACGTTGCAGGCCATCGGCAGCGGGGTGCTGATCATCGAGAGCGGGCTGGCGAATTCCGGCAATCTGCGGGCGGATGACGGCAGCATCATTGTCAATGGCGATGTCACCGGCAGTGGCAGCGCGATCATCAGCGGCGCCGGAACCATCGAGTTCGGCGCTGCTTCTTCCGGGAACGTCGCCTTCACCGATGATGCAGCGGGCAAGCTGGTATTGGGCAACTCGACAGGGTTCACCGGCACTATCTCCGGATTTGATGCCGGGAACACCCTGGTCTTTGGGGATGTCGTGTTCGGCAGCAGCGTGCTGGTCAGCTATACGGCCAATGACGCAGGCAGCGGCGGCAGGTTGACGGTGAGCGACGGCGCGCAAACGATCCAGATCACAGTTGTGGGCGATTACGCGGCTGCCGGCCTGCAGTTGAACGGTCAGGGCAGCGGTACGCTTATGGCCTACGACGCCGCAGCCGTGAACCACATCATGACGGGCGGGCTCGCAAATGATGTTCTAACCGGCGGCGGTGGCAACGACATTCTGCTGGGCGGCGCTGGCAATGACACGCTGTACGGCGGCGCCGGGAATGATGTCTTCAAATGGACGTTGGCGGATGCCAGCTCCTCGACCGTTCCAGTCGATACCATCAAGGACTGGGGCACCGGCAACGACAAACTGGACTTGCGCGACCTGTTGCAGGGCGATCAGGCTACCGCGACGAGTCTGGATGCGTACCTGGACTTCGAGCTCAGCGGCGGCAACACGACGATTTCGATCCGCTCCGCAGGTAGCGGCGCTATCGACCAGATCATCGTGCTGGAAGGTGTTCAATTGACCGGGACGGGGACAGGGACGGCTGACCAGATGATCATCAATAGTCTTTTATTGAATAACAAGTTGATGGTCGACGCATAAACCAGTGTCGATCAGGACGGCGCGGGGCGGGCGCAAGACCTGATTTATCTCGGGGGCATTTCGGCAAGTTGCCGGGCGGCGTTTTGCAGCCCTCCGAGAATCAGTATTTGGGGTCAGACTCCAATTAGATTGAGTTGCCACACGGATAAAAGGGGGTCAGGTTCGCATAACTACTCCCTGAATTGTTAGTGAAATACGGCTTCCGGCTTTTGGATACGGGCTCAATCAGTTATCAAAAACAGAGCGAACGAAGGCCTGCTGGTTAGCACCCATCCTGCCAGCCCGCGCCCCGCGCCTGGCTCCTTTTATCAGGCACGAGTTCGCGGGCCAGTTCCTGGGCCAGCCGCTTGAGGGTTCGTTCCCTGGTCTTGTGAACCTGCTCCTCTGTAGTGCGTAATTCCATTTCCAGATTAATACGATATGTTGTTGCTTCGCCTTGCCGTGCTACAGCACTGTCTGCGGCTTCGCGCCTAATCTCCTATCGATCTGAAAATGGAATAAGCCCACGCATGACGTGTTCGTCACCCTTGACCATCGCGCGCCAGAACCAGTCGGCCGGCTTGGGTGCTGGCACCTTGGTGGCAGCCAGCTCCCCCATGCCGACCGATTCGGGTTTGTCCGCTTTCCGTTTCCGGGTTTAAAGACGTGCACAATCTCGGACTGTCCATCCTTCAATCCGTTCATTCGTCCCCCAGCATAAGGAGCCGCGTCATGCCGCTTGTCGTTTTCAACCAAAAAGGTGGGGTAGGCAAGTCCACCATCACTTGCAATCTGGCCGCCATCAGTGCCAGCCAGGGTCTGCGTACCCTCGTGATTGACCTGGACCCCCAAGGCAACTCCAGCAGTTACCTGCTGGGCGCGCAGGCCAGCGACGATCAACCCAATGTGGCGGGACTGTTTGAACATTCCCTGGGCTACAGCTTTCGCGGCGTGCCGCCGGCCGATTTCATCGTGGCCACGCCGCACGAGCGGCTGGATCTGATGCCGTCGAGCCCGGGACTCAATGAACTGCAGGCCAAGCTGGAGTCGCGCCAAAAGATCTACAAGCTGCGCGAGGCCCTGCAGCAGCTGGTCACGGACTACGATCGCATTTACATCGACACGCCACCCGCGCTGAACTTCTATACGCGCTCAGCCCTGATTGGCGCACGTGGCTGCCTGATCCCGTTTGACTGCGACGACTTTTCACGCAAGGCGCTGTATACCCTGATGGACAACGTGCAGGAAATCCGCGCCGACCACAACCCCGACCTGGTGGTGGAAGGCATCGTGGTCAATCAGTTCCAGCCGCGCGCCAACCTGCCGCAGCGCATCGTCAACGAGCTGATCGAAGAAGGCCTGCCGGTGCTGCAGCCCTACTTGCCGTCCTCGGTCAAAATCCGCGAATCCCACGAGCAGTCACTGCCCATGATTTACATGGAGCCCAACCACAAGCTGACGCAGGCGCTGGTGGCCTTGCATGGCGTGTTGCGGCGCAACGAGGGCAAAACGCGTGCCACCAGGGGCGTCCGTGCTGCTTGAGAGCATGCGTTCTGACGCTTGCGCCTGACCACGACAGCACGGGCGGACACCCCTCAATCCATCCCTGAAACATGGCGGCGTGTGATGGTGGGAAATGCCTGAAATACGGCGTTGGCCCATGAATACGGGCGCAGGAAGCTATTAAAAACATAGCAATTTCTGCCGCGGACCGCTTCTTGACCTCCCGGCCTGCCAGCCCCCGCCATTCCCCGGAACTCCGCAGGAATTCGCGCGAAAGGAGCTGTTCAACCTACAGTCCAACCGGTTCGACTTTGTAACAGCTGTCGCTTGAAGTCAAAGGTCAGGTATCCCGTTTCCCGTTTCCCATTTCCTCATTCCAATCTAATTCCTAAAACCTCTGGCATCGAAGAATTGGGGTCAGACTCCAATTAGATCGAGTTCGTTGAATCACTCGATTTTACGGCGGGCACCCATATCGTTCATGCGGATGATGATAACTTGAATGCTATGAATTCAGTAGCTAGTCGCGCCTGTAAACAGGACGTTGCGGCTACTTTTTGCAGTCAAAAATGGCCTGGAAAGTACTCTCAGCACCTCAAACCAGCCAAATCACAAAAATTACACCCACCCAAGGCCACGACGAATACGTTAAGCGCCATTCACACCGACCCAGTCAGTTCCACAGCCGCAATCAGCGCGTGGAGCAAGCTCACAAACCCGCTTGTGCCATCAACTCAGAAGCCATGCATTGCAAGGAAGCAGCGATGCGGATGGCGTTGCGCAAAGTCAGGTTCTTTTCACCACGCTCAACTGCGCCAATGTAGGTTCTGTGCAAACCGCATTCAAACGAAAGGCCTTCTTGTGAAAACCCCAAAGCCTCACGCCTTGCACGGATGGCAAGGCCAAGACGAATTTCGGGTGGCGGACGTTTGGACACCCACGCATTGAAATTTCATACACTCTAAAAATAGACAGTCTATTAATAGCATAGGTAGGACGAATAAATATTTCTTAGCCGTCAGTCCACGAGATTGATGGGGTTGTAAAAGTCAAGTGATCATCAGGCGCTGAAGAAGTGTTTCAGTTTGTCTGCCCAGCCTTCTTCACTGGGTGAATGCTTGGCCCCGCCATTTTTCAAAGACTCATCAAACTCCTTGAGCAATTTGCGCTGGTGTTCGGTCAGCTTGACGGGGGTTTCCACCGTGATGTGGCAATACAAATCGCCCGGGTAGCTGGAGCGCACGCCCTTGATGCCCTTGCCGCGCAGGCGGAACTGTTTGCTGGCCTGTGTACCTTCGGGGATGTCGATAGCGGCTTTGCCTGCCAGTGTGGGGACTTCAATCTCGCCGCCCAATGCAGCCGTGATGAAGCTGATCGGCACCGAGCAGTGCAGGTCGTCGCCGTCACGCTCAAAGATGGCGTGTTTTTTAACACGAATCTCAATGTACAGATCGCCGGGTGGCCCGCCATTGGTACCGGGCTCACCGTTACCGGTTGAGCGGATGCGCATTCCATTGTCAATACCGCCGGGGATTTTGACTTCAAGCGTTTTGTTGTTTTTGGTTTTGCCCACGCCGTGGCAGGCCACACAGGGCTCGGGGATCAGCTTGCCGGTACCTTTGCACTGCGGGCAGTTCTGTTGCACGCTGAAAAAACCCTGGCGCATTTGCACCACGCCGTGGCCGTGGCAGGTGGTGCAGGTGGCAACCTTGGTGCCGGGCTTGGCACCTGAGCCTTTGCAGCTTGTGCAGTCGTCCCAGCTCGGGATGCGGATTTGCGCTTCCTTGCCATTGGCGGCCTCTTCAAGCGTGATCTCCATCGCGTAGCTCAGGTCACCACCACGAAAGACCTGTCTGCCGCCGCGTTGCTGCGCACCGCCGCGCTGGCCACCGAACACATCACCAAAAATATCGCCAAAGGCTTCCGCAAAACCGCCAAAACCTTCAGCACCCGGGCCGCCACGCATGTTGGGGTCTACGCCCGCGTGGCCGTACTGGTCGTAAGCGGCGCGCTTTTGGTCGTCTGAAAGCATCTCGTAGGCTTCTTTGGCTTCTTTGAATTTTTCTTCGGCAGCCTTGCTGGTATCACCCTGGTTGCGGTCAGGGTGGTGCTTCATCGCGAGTTTGCGATAAGCTTTTTTGATGTCTTCATTGCTGGTGTTTTTGGGTACACCCAGCGTGTCGTAATAGTCTTTTTTGGCCATGTCGGGTCGGTCGAAAGTCGTTGTTATTTCATCTTGAGGAGGCTAGGCGGAAATTGGGCGGAAAGCACAAAAGCGGAAATCCGGGATCGCTCCAGGTTTTCCGCTTCGGGTATGCAGTTATCGCGCCACTTCAGGCTGCCAGGGGTGAAGAGGGGTTTGTTAACCCTTCTTGACTTCCTTGACTTCGGCATCCACCACATTGTCGTCTGCTGGTTTGGCTTCTGGCTGGGCTGCACCCGCACCACCCGCCGGGCCCGCTGCCGCTGCGGCTTTGGATGCCTCCATGTCGGCGTACATTTTTTCGCCCAGCTTCTGGCTGGCTTCCATCAGCGCTGTGTTCTTCGCGTCGATGGCGGCTTTGTCTTCGCCTTTGAGAGCTTCTTCCATGTCCTTGATGGCAGCTTCGATTTTTTCTTTCTCGCCAGCTTCTAGCTTGTCGCCGTATTCAGCCAGCGATTTCTTCACACTGTGAACCATGGCTTCTGCATTGTTCTTGGCCTGCACAAATTCGACTTTTTTCTTGTCGTCTTCGGCGTTCAGTTCGGCATCTTTCACCATCTGCTGGATCTCGGCTTCAGTCAAACCGGAATTGGCTTTGATGGTGATTTTGTTTTCTTTGCCGGTGCCTTTGTCTTTCGCGCCGACGTGCAGGATGCCGTTGGCATCAATGTCGAACGACACTTCAATTTGCGGCGTGCCGCGCGATGCGGGCGGAATGCCTTCGAGGTTGAACTCGCCCAAGCCTTTGTTGCCCGATGCAATCTCGCGTTCGCCCTGGAAGACCTTGATGGTCACGGCGGGCTGGTTGTCTTCAGCGGTCGAGAAGGTCTGC